>DAIOTI010000001.1:0-19370 GCA_036752105.1 Ilumatobacteraceae bacterium
CGGATGCGCCGTCGGCATGGAAGCGCCGAGCCAAGGCACGACCTATTCCACCGGCCGCACCCGTGACCACGACTGTCTTTCCATTCACGTCCATCAGCCGAGACTGTAGGGCGAACCATCAGCTTTCGACGACAGGCGACCGATTGCCACCCGCGTGACGAACGACCTCACTACGATGCGCATCAGAGCGGAGCGGAGCGATACCGTGCTGGTTACCAGACCAGAGCGGCTCGTGCCGATCGGAAGGGGAAGACGACATGACCAACACGACGCAAGAAGAGGCACCGAAAGTGTCGGTTTCACAGGGCATCGACTCCATGGTCATCACCGACGCGCTCGGTGTCATCGACAAGGCCCTTGCCGAAATGTTGCGACGTGAATTGGTGTCGTCAGACGAAGTCGCTGACTTGTTGCTCGACGTGCGCACGCTTCTCACTGCGAGCGCCGCCACCACCGCTTCGTAGTCATTTGTTTCTTCTCCGACGTCGCAAGCTCTGAGGGGCTTGGCGTACTCGGCACCGATTCCACGGGAGACGGGTCGCGCTTCACAATCTGAGTGAAAGCCTTCACGAGCTCGTCGCGCAGAAGCCCCGGTTCGGCAATTGCTGCGGCGTCCATGTTGAGGCCCATGTCCATGCTTCCGTTGTAGGACAGCAATGTCAGGTTGAATGCCGTGCCCGCCAGTGGCCCCAAGGGGTAGTTCTCGAGAACCAATGAGCCGGCGATATAGAGCGGAATGCCCGCCGCCCTCACATTCGACGTGGCGAAGTCGACGGTCTCGCCCTGGACGCGAGCGAATCGCGTGATGACCGATGTCGGGAGGAGAGTCGCAACCGACGATGCCGATGCCAAAGCGTCACCGCCGGAATTTGCTCGAGATGCCTGAACGGTTTCGTTGATTGCGACGAAACGTTCGTCGATTGACATGTCGCCAGTAGGAACGAGGAACCTGATGAGAGAGAACGCATTGCCGCCGTCACCAGTGTCGTCCGTGCGGGTGCTGACTGCCATCGATGTACGCAGCTCTTCGATGGGCGTGCCGAGAGCACGGTGATACGCGCCTGCAGCGGTCGCTGCTGCAGTGATGAAGGCGGTGTTCAAAGTACCGCCCATGTGCTTGCTGGCCGCGCGAAGTTGCTTGTACGGAGCACGAATCACTTCGACGTGTCGACGAAGTGAACGGTCGGTCCAGAGAGGGGACCGAGCGGGGTCGATGGTGGTCACTTCGTTCATGACACTGCGAACTGTCTGCAACGTCTCAGGTCCGAGTGAACCGAGAAGTTTGGGATCTGAAATGACGTCGCGCACTTGTCGCAACATGCCAAGCGGGATGCGCAAGCTGTCCGACATCGCACCTCGCAGCATCTCGACTTGCGGAGTTTGTCTGCTCTCTTCTTCGACACGCGCGACGAGGTCGGGGTCAAGTGGTGGTAGCGGTGCAGGTGTCCGTTCAAGGTCGATGAAGTTGAGTGACAGCTCGACACCGCCCTGACCATCGGTGACCGTGTGATGAAGTTTTTGGATGAGAGCTCCACGTCCACCGATGAGTCCGTCGACAATGAAGAATTGCCACAGCGGACGTGACCTGTCGAATGGATCGGCGACGATGAGAGTTGCCAAGTCGAGAAGTTGGCGGAGTGTGCCGGGCTCTGGCAGCGAGATGTGGCGCACGTGATACCGGATGTCGAATGACGAGTCCTCGACCCACAGCGGAGCACCGAAGTTTCCAGGTACCGGCTGGACCTTGCGTCGAAGGCGCGGAAACACGTATGACGTGCGTTCGAGTCGAGCGAGCAGTGCATCGGAGTTCAACGGTTTGTCGAGCACCGTGATGTTCGCGAATGTCGAGGCGAGATACGGATCCTTCTCGAGGCGCCACATGAGTGCCTCGGTGTCGCTCATGCGACGCGCCTGATTGGACATGAGTCGAAACTAGTTCGGGATGCGCGTGTGCTTGAATTCGTTCATCTCGGGCCATTCGACGTAATCAAGGATGCGGTCGATGGTGGTGGTGGCCACTTGGGCATCGCCGGAAGACGGTTTCATGAGCCGTACGAACACGGCAGCATCACCCACCACAAAAGTAGGTACTCCCCACACCCCGTGGCTCTCTGCAAACGAGGTGTGTTCTGTCTTTATGACCTGAAGTGGTCGTCCAGACTCGACATCTGCGACGGCTGCATCGGCATCGCCGCCAGCTTCGCTGATGAACGAGGTGAGAATGCGCCTGTCGCGCAGACTTCCACCACCCATGTGGCGGTGTTCGTACAAACGATGATGGAAACCGAGAAATGCGCTCGGCTGATTGTCTCGTAATGCGATGGAGAACTGCAGTGCCTCGATGCCTGTGTCTGACTGAGGTGCGTCCCACACATCGGGCATGCCTTCTTCGACGTGGGTTTGTCCGAGGCAGAACGGAAGAAAGGTGACGTCCCAGTCAGCCCCGGCACGTAGCCCGGTGACGACGTGATCGTGCATGATGCGTCCGAAGGGGCATCGGTAGTCGTATGTGAGAGCAAAGCGGCGGGTCATGTTCGGCTCAACACCCACATCGGCAGCGCTATTCCCGAATCGGAGCAGGAGCGTGAGTTGTCAGACGAGCGCGATGATGGGAAGTGCGAGGAAACCGAGGAGACCACCGACGACGAAGCCACCGATCACGTCGGTGAAGTGGTGGATTCGCACCACGACCCGACTAGATGCCACCACCACTGCGATGACGACCCATAGTGCAGCGAGTGGCCAGCCTGTGAAAGATGTGAGAAGAATCGCAGCGAAAGTCGCCGATGAAGCGTGTCCGCTCGGAAAACTGGATGTGCGTGGTTTCCTTACGCGTGTGCGATCGTCGCCGTGCCACGTAGGTCGGTCACGTTTGAAGAGTCGCTTGACGCCTTGGTTCACCACCAGGCTCTCGATGCCGAGCGCAAGTGACAGTGCGAGTGCTTGCTTCAGTCGGTCGACACTTCCGACGGCATAGAGAAGTCCGGCCACATGCCACACCACACTGAAGTCGCCGACATGGCTGGCAAGAGTGAAGACACGCGCCGTCACGCGCGATCGTCGAAGGGGCTCAAGAGCTCTGTCGACCACGTGGTCGACAGCCGCACCTAGTTCATTCACGTCGGCTTCACACCGATCATGACCGGTGCCTCTTTCGCCGCTCTCGCCGGGTCGCCGCCGAATTCCGGACACCAGCGTCGATAATCGCAATAGTTGCACAACGGTCCCTTCTTGGTGCCGAACTGACCGGTCTCGCACGAGCGTTTGATGGCACCGTAGATGGCTTTGACACGCTGCTGTTGAAAATCGACCTTGTTCTCCAGTGGTCGGGTCTCGACTGCTTTGCCATCTTTCAGAAAGAGCAGTCGAAGCGCAGCTGGGCTCGAGCCTTTTTCCTGTTTGCAGAGCCATGCGTACAGCATCATTGCTTTCATCTTGTCTTCGACGAAGTTCGGTGCGGGGCTCTTGCCGGTCTTGTAGTCGACGATGACGAAGTTTCCGTTTTCGTCACGTTCGAGTCGGTCGATGATTCCGGTGAGCTTGAATTCTCCCATTGAATGTTCGATGCGCAACTCCATCGCCTCTGGTTTGACGACGGTGGGATCTTCCATCGTGAAGTATGTGTCCACTAACTTGCGCACATCGACCCAGAACGGATGAGTTGTATCTGTGGTCAACTGTAAGTACGAGAAATCTTCGTCATTCGGAGCTGTGTATTGCACAGTGTCGAACAGATGCCGTGCCATCTCAGAGGTTCTCTCTGCACTGTCTTCCTTGAGTAACAACTCGAGTATGCGGTGGACGATTGTTCCCTTGTACTTGTCGATGGTCGGTGGATCCGGAAGCTTCTCGATGTTCACGAAGCGAAACTTGAGCGGGCACGACTCGAAGGCGCCGATGCGGGACGGTGACAGCGACAGCGGTGTCGGAAAAGTCGGCGAGGATGTCACGACATGATTCTTGACTATGGGAGCGTGCGTACAGTGCGACTGACGAAGCCGGCGATGGCATCTGGGTGAGTGAAAGGTCCGAAGTGGCCCATTTCATCCCATTGCACGTAGGTGCAGTTACCCAATTGTTCGGCCACCGAAGCTGCGAACCGTGACGGTTGAAACGGTTCGGGCTTCCCACACAGCACCCAAGTGGGCACCGTGATGGTGGGTAGCTCGTGCCATTCCGGGGCAATGCCACCAGTTTCATACGTCCGGGCCTCGTGTTCCGGGGCACATTTCAACTCCACCGTGCCGTCGGCCCGTTCGGCAAAACCGTGTCGAACATAAGACTCACGAGCAACAGGGTGAAAAGCATTCATCGGTGGCTTTTTCGCAAAATTCTCGAGTGCCGCATCGAAGCTGTCGAATCGGCTTCGACGCCTGCGTGCACCGTCGGCAAGAAAGTTCGAAGGGGTCTCACCCCCGGTGTTCGGTGGCATAGGCGGAAACACAATCGGCTCAAAGATGAAGAGTGCACGAAACAACGATGGCTCAGCATGTGCTGCCATCAACAGCGTGGCACCACCCATCGAGTGGCCGACGCCGATGAGGGGTCGACCACCATGGCGATGGGAGGTTGCGCGGGCTGCGGCTAGCGCATCGTCGCCATACTGCGACCAGGCGAGACCGGCTGGGTCGATCTTCTGAGAATCGCCGAAGCCACGGTGGTCGAGAGCCACACAATGCATGTGTTCTTCGAGCACATCGACCATCGGCTGCCAACAATGGGCGTGAAAACCTGTCGCATGCGAGAACAGCACCACAGGTGCTTCGGCATGGGACGGTTCAGCTTTCGACAAGTTGTGCAACGCCAGAGTGGTTCCGTCGGCACTTGTGACGCTCACCGCATCACGACAGTTTGCCATGCGTTGCTCCGCGATCGGTTAAATCGAAAGTCAGCTCTTCAGAGCGTTGATGAACATCTTTGTCTCGTCCGGAACACCTGCGGGGATGATGTATCCCTCTGGGTCGCGAATCTTGTCCCAGTTGTCGCGTACATCTTCGAGCGTGAGGTTCTTGTTGAAGTACCCCTCTGCCTCGCCGATGAAGACTCGGGCGACGCGTCCGCCGCCGACCGAGTAGACCTCTCCGCTCACATCGCAGTCTTCATGTGACAACCACGCGACGATGGGGGAGATGTACTCGGGCTGCAGGCTCTGACCGAGATTTCCGAGCAGGGCTTCGGTCATGCGGGTGAGTGCGAGCGGTGCGATGGCGTTTGCCTTGATGTTGTACTTGGCGCCTTCTTGTGCGAGGACGCGAGTGAGACCGACAAGCCCCATCTTGGCTGCCCCATAGTTCGCCTGTCCGAAGTTGCCGAAAATTCCGGCGGCGGACGATGTGGACACGATGCGGCCATAACCTTGCTCGCGCATGTGTACCCATGCTGGTCGCGTGACATTGAATGCGCCCTTTAGGTGCACATCAATGACTGCATCGACGAGATCTGGAGTCATGTTGTGGAACGACTTGTCGCGCAGAATTCCGGCATTGTTGATGACGATGTCGACACGTCCGAAGGTGTCGATTGCGGTCTTGACGATGGACTCGCCACCTTCCGGGGTGCTCACGCTGTCGTAGTTGGCGACGGCTTCACCACCGGCAGCCTTGATCTCATCGACCACTTTCTGTGCCGCAGATGTGCTGGAGCCTGTGCCATCGACCGAACCACCGAGGTCGTTCACCACGATGAGCGCGCCACGGCTCGCAAGAAGAAGTGCATGTTGGCGTCCGAGTCCGCCACCAGCTCCGGTGATGATGGCAACTTTTCCGTCGTATCCGAGCTTGCTCATGGAGGGGTCCTTTCGTGTGGCGCAGATGCGCCGCGAGTTGTTCAGCGACCGGTCACGCTAGCCCGAGGCGCTCTAGGGCCTCCGACTTGAGCCGCTTGTAATCGAGTTTTCCGTTGGGCGCACGACCAATGGAAGAGATCTCGAGCACGCGCTTGGGGGCCTTGTATGCAGCGAGTGCGGACTTCACGTGCGCAATGAGGGCAGATTCGTCGACCGTGTGACCAGAGTGGGCTTCGACAAGAGCAGTGATGGCCTCGCCGAATCTTTCATCGGGAACTCCGACGACGGCCGCATCAGCCACCGATGGGTGACCCTTCAGTGCTTCCTCGACTTCTTCTGGGTACACCTTCTCGCCACCGGTGTTGATGCATTGACTACCGCGACCGAGCAGCTTGACCGAGCCGTCGGCCTCGACCTCGGCCCAGTCGCCCGGAATGGTGTAACGAACTCCGTCGACCAGGATGAAAGTCGACGCCGTCTTTGCTTCGTCCTTGTAATAACCGACCGACGTGCGACCACGCAGCGCGACACGACCACGTTCACCTGAGCCCGGAACAACTTCACGTCCGTCTTCGGTGATCACTTTGGTGTTGGGTGACAGTTTGAACTTCGCAGTCGACGCCTTGTCTTGTGCGGTCGTCGTGGATGACGCCATGCCGACTGCTTCTGATGATCCAAGGCTGTCAACCATGATGAGTCGTTCGTTGTGACGCAACAGGCCCGCCTTCGTTTCCGCTGACCACATGACACCACTCGAGATGATGACGCGAAGGCTCGAGATGTCCCACTTGCCGGGGTTCTCATCGAGGGCCTTCAAGATCGGCTTGGCAAATGCGTCTCCGACGATCGACATGCTGTTCACTTTGTGTTGTTGCACGGTGTCGAGAAGCTCTTTCGGGTCGA
The DNA here is from genome assembly GCA_036752105.1 of Ilumatobacteraceae bacterium. Classification (GTDB taxonomy): domain Bacteria; phylum Actinomycetota; class Acidimicrobiia; order Acidimicrobiales; family Ilumatobacteraceae; genus UBA2093. Next base: position 6,689 of record DAIOTI010000001.1, read on the forward strand.
AGCTGCGCGACGGCATGGTGCACACCGATCCGGCAAGGGCCATGTTCCACATCGCGTTGAAGGCTCCTGTCCCGTGCATGAGCGGAGCTGCAGGAAGATTCACCGGACCGGGCTTCGAAACCTTCTCGTCGAAAGCGTTCCAGTCGACGAATGTGGGAAGTGGGTTCTTTGAAGTGCCATCGAGTGATGCGACCATGTCATCTTGTAGCCACATGACACCTTTCGGCATACCAGTGGTGCCGCCGGTATAGAGGAAGTACATGTCGTCGCCGCTGCGGCCCCATGGTGCGAGGACTCGTTCTGAATGTGATTGGGCGGCAGCGTCGTAAGAGATGGCGAAAGCTGGGCATGGTTGTGTGCCGTCATCAACCCAAATCCACGTCTTCACGTTCGGGAGACGATCTTTCACATTGATGCACTTGTCGGCGAATGTTCCGTGGAAGATGACGGCGACGGCATCTGAGTTGTCGCAGATGTACACGAGTTCGTCCTCGTTGTACCTGTAATTGATATTGACCGGCACGAGCCCGACCTTGAAGAGTCCGAACATCGACTCGAGGTATTCGGGGCAGTTGGTCATGTACTGGGCGACCTTGTCCTGGTGGGTGACACCGGCATCGAGCAGAGCCTTGGCGATTCCGTTTGCGTGCCGATCCATGTCGGCCCACGTCACTTTTCTGTCGCCATGAACGAGTGCTTGTGCCGTGGGAAAGCGACCAGCGACGCGCTCCCACATGTCGGCGAAGTTCCAGCCAGCGTTGTCAGAAGAGGGAGATGATGGAGATGCCACTTGGCAAGGATACGAGAGGCGCCGGTGAGAGCGAAAACGACCCAATACTGTGGAGTGGTGCTCGATGTGTCGACTTCCGTGTTGCCAGGTGATGACGACCCGCGTCGTCTGTCCATTCGCACCTGGCTCGAGGCGCACCCGAATGCCACGGCTCGTGAGCTCGCAGAGTCCGGCTATGTGGCGCCGCACTGGCCAGAGCCGTACGGGTTGAATGCTGACCCGCTTCTGCAACTGATTGTCGATGATGAGTTCAGGAGTGCCGGAGTTGCTCGTCCGTCGAATCCAATCGGAATCGGATGGGCAGGGCCGACCATCTTGTTCGCAGGGTCCGAAGCTCAAAAGAAAAGGTATCTGCCGCCGATGCTCGCTGCGGAAGAGATCTGGTGTCAGCTCTTCAGTGAACCACAAAGTGGAAGTGATCTCGCCAGCCTCGGCACAAAGGCGGTTCGCGATGGTGACGAGTGGATCATCAATGGTCAGAAGATCTGGACATCTGGTGCACACGAGTCGCAATTCGGAATATTGATCGCACGAACCGACACGACGATGCCGAAACACCGCGGCATCACGTATTTCATCTGCCCGATGGACACGCCAGGCATCGAAATTCGAGGGATCACTTCAATGGCAGGGGCGGCGTCATTCAACGAAGTGTTCTTCACTGACGTGCGAATTCCACATGAAAACGTCGTGGGTGAGGTGAACGACGGATGGCGCCTCGCAAAAGTGACTCTCGGTAATGAGCGTGTGAGTCTGTCGTCGGGAGGAGTGTTGTGGGGAATGGGTCCCTCGGCTGCCGACCTCGTTGCCATCGTGCGACGCGAGGGAGGTGTGAGTGACGCTGTGATGCGACAGCACGTCGCCGCGCTCTACACCGAACACGTCATCCTCGAGTTGATTCGTGCACGCACACTTACCGCACGTTTGAGAGGAGAGCAGCCCGGACCTGAGGCGAGCATCCGAAAGATCATCGCCGACGAACATGGACAACGAACGATGATGCTTGCACGTGATCTCATCGGGCCAGATGCGATGTTGGTGGGGCCCGTGCAGGACTCTTCGTCATTGAATGCCCGTTCGTGGTACAGCGGCTTTCTCTTCTCGCGAGCGTTGACCATCGGAGGTGGCACTGGCGAAGTGCAGCGCAACATCATTGGCGAGAAGGTTCTCGGGCTTCCCGCTGAACCAGATTCAACCATTGGTGTGCCATATTCATCAGTACTGCGGTGACCATGTCAATGGCGCAACGTGACGACATGAGGTGAATTCACATTTACAATGAGGTTGTGGACGCCCCCCGTTCGACACATTCTCGAAGAGCCCTTCAATCTCTGGTCGCACTGTCATGCGCGCTGATGCTCGTGGCATGTTCGTCATCCGAAGACGTGACACCGACCCCCGAGTCCTCGGTCGCCGCTGGTCCCGATCAGGCTGCGACTCACGAAAGGGCGAAAGAAGAATGTCTCACTGGTGCCGAAGTAGAGGGTGAAGCGTTGAACATCGCGACGACCGTTGCGCCCATCACCAATCTTGTGGCACTCGTCGTGGGCGACACATCGGCAACCGTTACTGGCATCGTTCCTGAGGGAACCAATTCACACACGTTCGAGCCGCCGCCGAGCGTCGCAGCGACACTGTCGAAAGCGGATGTGGTGTTCATCAATGGCCTCGTACTCGAAGAGCCCACCAAAGACCTTGCAGTCGCCAACATGAAGGACGGAGCGGTGGTCTGTGAATTGGGAACCGCGATACTTCCCGAAAGCGACTACGTGTACGACTTCTCCTTTCCGAAGGAAGGTGGAAAGCCAAATCCTCACCTCTGGACTGACCCACCGCTTGCCCGAGAGTATGTGAGCCTCATCAAAGACGTCCTCGTCTCACGTGACCCGGCGAATGAAGCGACGTACTCGGCGAATCATGACATGGTCGTGGCCATGATCGACCGACTCGATGCTGCCATGGTGGAAGCAACGGCAACCTTGCCTGCCGAGCAGAGGAAATTGCTCACCTATCACGATGCCTACGCATATTTCGCCAAGACCTATGGCTGGCAGGTGGTGGGGGCAATTCAGCCGTCCTCGTTCGAGGAGCCGACGCCGAAGGACATCGCCAGGCTGATCGACCAAGTTCGACAAGAGAACGTGAAGGCAGTATTCGGCAGCGAAGTATTTCCATCGCCCGTGCTCGAGCAGATAGGTAAAGAGGCCGGAGTCGCCTATGTTGATGTCTTGCGCGACGACGATCTGCCCGGTGAGCCTGGTGCCACTGATCATTCATGGGCCGGGCTCATGAGGTTTGATTACGTCACCATGGTCGAGGCATTGGGTGGCGATGCAAGTTCCTTGAAGAGTGTCGACATTTCTGTGGACGTGGTCGACAGGGCGTACTACCCGCAATGAACGCACTCGCAATTCCTCAAGCACTCATCGAGTGCCACGAACTGACCTGTGCCTACGACGGTGCAGTCGCAGTTGACGACGTGTCGATGGCGTTACGTCGAGGGGACTTCGTGGGAATCGTCGGTCCGTCTGGTTCAGGAAAGACCACGCTGCTGAAAGCGATTCTTGGGTCCGTTCAACCAGCGTCCGGCCACGTGCACAGGCTGCAGAACTTGAAGATGGCCTATGTGCCACAGGTCGAGAGTGTTGACTGGAACTTTCCGGTGACGGTTCTCGAGACTGTCGTGATGACACGTACGCGCAACGGCTGGTGGCCGCGCATCACGAAAGATGAGCGTGATCAGGCCGAGCGCGTGTTGCATCGACTTGGTCTTGTCGACGTCGCTGCACGACATATTCGCGAGCTTTCTGGCGGGCAGCAGCAACGCGTGTTCATCGCGAGGGCACTTTTTCATCGTCCCGAGCTGCTCGTGCTCGACGAGCCGACGTCAGGTGTCGACGTTCGTACGCGGCACGAAGTGCTTCACCTGTTGGCCGACCTGCATGACGAGGGCCTGTCCATCGTGCTCACCACTCACGACCTCAACGGGTTGGCAGCTCACCTGCCGCGTGTGGTGTGTATCAATCGCCGCATCGTGGCAGATGGCTCACCACGTGAAGTTCTCACACCCGTGGTGCTCGAGCAGACATATGGTGCCGCCATGGAAGTTCTCATTCACGGTGGAATGCCCGTGGTCTTGGAGAGCGGTGCCGATCATGTTGCGCGACGATTATCGAACCTGACGACTTCCTGACACGAGATCTCTTCGTCATGCTCGCGACATTGTTCGAACCGTTTGGTTATTCGTTCTTCAACAACGGTCTGGCAGTCGCGACCCTCGCCGGTGCGTTGTGCGGCTTGCTCGGAGTATTCGTGGTGTTGCGAGGTATGAGTTACATCGGACATGGACTGTCGCACGCAGTGTTCGGCGGAGCAGCGGCGTCCGCAGTCGTCGGCATCAACTATTTCGTCGGTGCCGGAATCTGGGCAGTGGTGTCAGGTGTGCTCATCGGACGAATTGCCCGGAGGCGAATCATCGGTGCAGATGCCGCAATCGGCGTGGTGACCACGGCTTCGTTCGCAATCGGGCTTGCGCTTCTCAATCGCTACGGACAGGCGAAAAAGAGCATCGAAGCCGTGCTGTTCGGCTCGGTTCTCGGTGTCGAACGAGCTGACATCTGGGCAGTGTCAATTGTCGCGGTGCTCGTCGCCATTTTCATCGTGGCCTTCTATCGACGACTTCTGTTCGCCACATTCGATCCAGATGTCGCCCAGGTGACAGGCGTGAAGGTTGCATGGGTGGAGGCGATGGTCATGATGATGTTGTCCCTCACCATTCTCGTCACGATGCGTGTCATCGGGACACTGCTCATCTCGGCGTTGCTCGTCATTCCGGCGGCAACATCACGGATGTTGACCAACTCGTTTGCACGTATGTTGTGGATCTCGCCTGTGCTCGGCGCGGTCGCAGGGTTCATAGGCATGAACGCCGCGTACCATCTCGACACCTCGGCAAGTGCGACCGTGATTCTCGTGGCCGCCATCGGTTTCGTCGTGGTCTATGCCGCCACTGGCATTAGTGGACGGGTCCGCGTCGCACACGTCCACCACATCTGACGTCAGTCGCGCAACTGCCACTCCACGCCAGACGGGGTGTCTCGAACTTCGACACCGATGTCGGTAAAGGCATCGCGGATCGTGTCTGAAAGGTCGAAGCGTTTCTCGGCCCGAACTGTTGCTCGAAGTGACAGCAACGCCTCGACGAACGGTGCGACGACATCGCGGGGGTCGCGTGCACCACCGACCGCGAGGTCGCCGAGGTTGCTGATCATCGCTCGAAGAGCAGCCCTTGCGCGGTCGGCATCTTCACTCTGCAAAGAGTCGGTCGACCATTCATGGATTGCTTGTTCCAACTCGAGCGCAGCGCGAACTGCAGTGATGGGGTCACGTGCGTCGAGCGCCTCGTTGAATCGCTCGGTACACGTTGCAGTCACGTGGCCAAGGGAGGTCGCCGTGTTGTCGGCTGTCGCCTTCTGTTCATCACCAGTTATCGCAGCCTTGGCTGAAGTCTTGCCTGTGGTGTGTTCTGCAGTCGGGTTACGCAACACATCGAGTGGGAAGACTTCGCCAGTTTCAAAGACCCGCGATGTGCTTTTGTGTCGCACGGTCACGGTTCCGTTACCAGCTACCGTGCAGGATTCGGCGTCGAGATCGATGACGACTGCCGTGTGCTCATCGACGCCGAGCACGAAAGTGTCCTGGTCGAGCATCGACTCGAGCAATGAAAGTCGCGTGTCTCCGAGATAGCAGAACCGCGTGTCGTGGTTGCCGCCTTCAGCATTGTCGTAGTGGGGTATGACGACAGCGTTCACGCCGATGTCGCCGAGCACGTTCAGACCGTCAAGAAGTCGTACATCTTCTCCGACCTTGTAGATTTCGTACACCGGAACTGTGAACTTACCCAGCGTGAGTGCCGCAGCCGATGCGAAAGTGACGATGCCTCCGTCGTTCATCTTCGAACGCAACACATCAGCAAACCGGCTGCCTGCCCACTGGCGTAGTGCGTAGGTGGGAGAACCGGGTCCCGCAAAGAGGTAGGTGGCCGAGTCGACCAAGCGAAGTCCCCGCTCGACAGAGACTGGGTCTGCCGCGACGTGCGTGTCATGAAGGCGCACGAGCCCGGCAACCTTCGCATCGATGTTGACACTGACCTTGAAATAGTCGATGGCGCGGGAAGCGAGCTCGGGTGCATTTTCCTGAAAACCAAACGGAGTGTCGACGATGACAGCGTCGACCGGCGACGGCAACGTCGCAACGAGTTTTCGGTGAGTGCTCACCATCGTCGGCGCAGTCTCGCCAGACCCCATGATCGTGAGAATGCGCGGCAATGTGCTCATGCGAAGAATCCTTCTGTGATGGCGTCGTGGATGACATCGGCGAATTGTCGAGGGTGCTGGGCGTGAAGGTCATGGTCAGCACCGATGAAGGGGACAACTTTGCAGCGATGAATACTCTGCTCTGCGATATCGAGTGCACTGCGCTTCCGAAGTGAGAAGTCTGAGTTGTCGATCGCAGGCGTGAACATGACCGGCACAGAGATGTTGGGAAACAGGTCTTGTGGGGTGTGTTCCCAGAGTCCGCGAAGAATCTTCATATGGCGCTCGCGTGTCAACCACGGCCGCACAGTTCCGTCCGGGAGATGCTCCATGTTGGCCAAGGTCGCATCAACTGCGTCGTCAGACCAATCGGGGTGGGTGGCTTTGATGGCTGCCCACAGGCGGTCGTAACGGGTACCAGCGATGTGTGGTGGCGACAGTTGTTGTGCGCAGTCGTCCCAGTCGGGAAATGCAGCCTTCAGGTCGATGGTGCCTCCATCGACTGCGCACACACCGCGCACTTTCGAAGGATGCCGTGCAGCCAAGTGAACGACGACATTGCCGCCCCATGATTGACCTACCACGACTGGTCGCGTCCACGACGTGTCGCGGTGGGCGAGGTCGTCGAGCAAGGTTGCGAGGTCGTCAGTGACGGTTTCCATGTCGTAGCCGTCATCGGGCTTGTCGCTGGTGCCGTGACCACGCTGGTCGATGGCGATGACACCGTGGCCGCGCGCAACGAGGTGTCGAGCAGAGCCGTCCCACAGTCGGGCATTCGATGCCAATCCGTGGACCATGACGATGGGAGTTCCGTGCTCGGTCGGCGAACCCCACATTCGGCACGAGAGGTGAAGGTCATCAGCAAGTCTGAAACGTTCGACAATCGGTGATGACGAGTCCTTGTCCGGTGAGTGGTGCACCTTCGCATTGTCGCAGGGTGACGTGCGAAAACCACCGACGAGCCAGCTCGTGTTCCGGGACGGCAGGTCAAGAACCTAGGGTGAAGTGACCGATATGGAGGTACCCATGAAGTTGGCGATGATGCTGAATTACGCCGGTGGTTTCAAAGAGTCCGTCGACCAAGTTGTCGAGTTGGAGAAAGCTGGGCTTGATCAAGTGTGGGTGCCAGAGGCATACAGCTTCGATGCGATCTCTCAGGTCGGGTACTTGGCAGCGCGCACGGAACGAGTGGAGATTGCCACCGGCATTTTGAATGTGTATTCGCGAACAGCCGCGCTGATGGCCATGACGGCTGCCGGTTGTGACTACGTCAGCAACGGGCGGTTCATCCTCGGTCTCGGCGCATCGGGGCCCCAAGTGATCGAAGGGTTTCACGGTGTCTCTTATGACAAACCAATGCAACGCATCAAGGAGTACATCGATGTGTGTCGTGAGGTGTGGAAGCGGGAGGCACCACTCAACTACGACGGTAAGACGGTGAAAGTTCCGTTGCCGGCAGGGCAGGGAACAGGTCTTGGTAAGCCGCTGAAGATCATCAATCATCCGGTTCGCAAGACAATTCCCATTTGGTGGGCGTCACTCAAGGACAAGAGCATCGAGGCCACCGCGGCACATGCGGACGGTTGGTTGCCGATCATGTTCATTCCGGAGAAGTACGAACAAGTGTGGGGTGCATCTCTCAAATTGGGTCTCGCCAAACGTGACGCTTCGCTCAGAAAGCTCGAGATTGCCGCAGGAGGCATGCTTGCAATCGACGACTCGCTCACCGGTGATGCCAAGAGCAAGATCCTCGACTTTGGTCGTCCGGGTGTGGCCTTGTACGTGGGCGGCATGGGTGCGCGAGGTAAGAACTTTTACAACGACATCGCCGTTGCATACGGATACGCCGATGAAGCACGCCAGATCCAGGACCTGTATCTCGATGGCAAGAAGGAGGAGGCTGCAGGTCATGTTCCGGCGGAATGGCTCGACTTGTCAAACCTGGTCGGACCTCGCTCGTTCATCAAGGAACGTGTCGCGGCCTTCAAGTCAGCAGGTGTGACGGTGTTGAACGTGAACCCCATCGGCCCGAATGCCACAAGAACTATCGAGACCCTGCGCTCAATAGTCGACGAGGCCTGAGGCTGTGGTGACAACTCCGATCACCGGAAGTGTCGCTGCGGGATGGGAGCCTGTACGTGACGTGTTCGTCGAGAACTTCGCATCACAAGGTGAAGTGGGCGCCGCAGTCAGCATCTTCCACCGTGGTGAATGCGTGGTCGATCTCATCGGTGGTTTCACTGACAAGTCTGATGCTGTTCCGTATTCGAAGGACACGCTGCAGTTGGTGTTCAGCACCACAAAGGGCGTTGCTGCCATCGCCCTTGCGATGCTCGTCGACCGGGGACTGGTGGATTATGACGACCTTGTCGTCGACCATTGGCCAGAGTTCGGCCAGCATGGGAAGGACCAAGCGACAATCGCGCAGCTGGTGTCTCACCAATGCGGCCTGTATGCGGTCGACGGCCCGTTGACAATCGAAGAAGCCCTCGATTGGAACACCATCACTTCACGCCTCGCAGCCACCGCGCCACGTTGGCCGATCGGTACGGCACACGGCTATCACGCGCTCACGTACGGATGGCTCATCGGCGAAGTCATTCGTCGCGTTGACGGTCGTTCGCCGGGACGATTCGTGCAGGAAGAAATTGCAGGACCACTCGGAGTGGAGATGTACATCGGGTTGCCGGCCGAGCACGAGCCCCGGGTTTCTGACGTCACCACGCAGAGGTCCACGAAGAAAGAATCAAAGGTCGACCCGAAAGTCGCAGCAATGATCGAGAAGTTCATGGGGCCAGGCACGCCGGCACATGATGCCTTGTCGCTCGGGGGAGTGTTCGGCGACGGAGCCTTCAATCAGCCGCGTGTGCGTGCAGCTGAAATTCCGGCAGCAAACGGCATTTCAAACGCTCGTTCGCTTGCAACCATCTATGCAGCAACCATGCAGGAGATAAACGGTACGCACTTGTTTTCATCTGCTGTTCGTGACCGAGCCACGCGAACTGTCACGCCTGAGAACGAGCCGGACAAGTGTTTGATTCTCGGAACGACGTTTGGCATGGGCTTCATGACGAGTGGACCATTCGTGCCGATGGCTGGACCTGGAAGTTTCGGTCACCCAGGGGCCGGCGGTTCGGTGGCATTTGCGCAACCGTCGCGCGACATGGCATTTGCGTATGTGATGAATGCGATGTCAGCAAACCTTGCCGGTGACCTGAGGTCGCAAGCTCTCATCAAGACCGCATCGACGGTCGTAGATTCGCTCTGAGCGTGCGGGTGAACATCAAGTAGGTGATGCTTGCTGCGGCTGCGGCGGCAGCAAAAATCGCGATTGTCGGTCGCACGCCGATGGCATCAGATGTGATGCCGGCAAGAACACTGGTGACACTCAGCATCAACGTGACGAGCGCAAAGTCTCCAGCCATCACACGTCCGCGAAGGGCATCTGGTGATTCCATCTGGAGGCCATAGGTGGACAACGTCCACTGAGCACCGCCGCCCAAGTGGGCGAGTGCGACTGCGATTCCGGCGATGATGATCGACGGCGACACTGCCGCGCCGACGTAGCAAATGGAAAACACCAGGCCAGAGATTCCGCAAATGTGAAGAATGCGGCGCATGTCGCCACCCGCCATCCGCGCGGCAATGATCGGCCCGAGTCCACTGCCGATACCGCGGGCACCAAAGAGCATTCCGCGACCGGTGTCGCCGGCGTCGAAAGCGCTCGATGCGAGCACAGGAATTTGGCTGACTATGCCGGCACCAACAGCAAAGGTGAGCTTCGAGCACATGAGCGCAAAGATCACCTTGTCCTCACGGGCAAGTTGAACCGCTTCTTTCATGTCGCGCATCGGTCGCATCCTGCGTGATGCCTGCTCGGCCGTGCGCTCTTCCTGCATCTTTCCGCGCACGAGTGCGACCGCGCCCGCTGCGACGAAGAATGTGATGGCGTCGGTCACGAAAGACGCGGTGCGGCCGAAGATGTCCGCATAGACGCCGCCAAGCGCGGCACCGACCGCGAGCATGACGCCCCATGTGCTGCCGAACAGTGAGTTTGCAAGGCGAAGGTCGTCTTCGTTGTCGACCAGGTTCGGCACCGCAGCCTCGGTCGCCGGGCGCACGAAAGCCGCGAGACCCGAGATGATGCACTGGGCAAGAAATGCAATCCAGACACCGACTGAATCGGTCAGCAAGAGTGCGAGTGCGGCGACGCCCTGACCGAGCGACACCAACACGAGAATCGTCTTTCGATCGAACCTATCTGCGGCTGCTCCTGCAACAGGAGACAAGAGAAACGAGGGCAAGGTGAGCGAAACCAACACCAGCGAGACCAGAAATTTCGACCCGGTGAGATCTTCAACGAGGCCGGCAAGCGCGACGAACGTGAACCAATCTCCGAGATACGAAACGACTTGGGCGATGAACAGATTGCGGACGTCGCCGTTGCGGCGGAGAAGCGAGAACATGTCAGCGCACGTAGCGCGAAGCGTTCGACAGTGCTTGCTTTGCCTCGTTCACGATCTTCAGCACCAGCTCGCCGGCAGGCATCAACGAAGTGATTGCACCGGCGCCTTGTCCGGCCGGCATGAATTCTCTTTTCGGATCCGCGACAACTCCGTCTGACGGTCCCAGATGGTTGACGCCTGCACGACTTGAGATGATGAATTGTTCGGGGAAGGACTTCAGCTCTTCCGGATGCTCCTCGAAGTGTTGGGTCCATTCTGTCCGCACGACACGGCACGTCTTTCCTGTGTATGCACGCGAAACGACGGTGTCATCTTCGGCCATGGAGAGCAGTGTCTCTTTGTAACCGTTCGCTGTTCGAGCTTCGGGTGTGGCGATGAATCGCGTGCCCATCCACACCCCATCGGCACCGAGGGTGAGGGCGGCCGCAAGTCCGCGGCCGTCGAACAGCCCACCAGCAGCCACGACCGGAACTTTGCCGCCGACCGCGTCGACTACCTGCGGTACGAGTGCCATCGTCGCGACTGTGCCTGTATGTCCGCCAGCTTCGGTTCCTTGGGCGACTACGAAGTCGCACCCAGTTGCGACGGCTGCAACGGCATGTCGGACCTTGCCGCACATTGAGCCGACCAAAATATTGTGTTTGTGTAGTTCGGTGATGACATCGCGGGGCACTCCCAGACCTGCGACGTAGATGCGCGCTCCACCAGCGATGATCTCACGCACACCTTCTTCGACATGTTGGGGTGATGCCGTGAGCAAGTCGACGCCAAAGGGTTTAGCGGTGAGCTTCTTCACGTCTGCGATCTCACTTCGCAGTGTCGCCATATCCATCGTGGATGCACCCAAAGTTCCGATACCACCCACTTCGGAGACTGCGGCCACCAACTGGTGATATGAGACCCCACCCATTCCGGCGAGCATCACCGGTAGGTCGATATCGAGAAGTTCGGTGAGTCGTGTGCGCATGAAGGTCAACCGTAGTGCGCAGACTTCAGTCGACGAATGCCCCAGGCCGTTTGAGAAACCCTCTATGCCACCGGCTTGGGGTGAACAAAGCAGCGCGCGGCTCGTCCTCGAACATCCACCGAACGAAATTTCGGCGAGTCCATGAGTTCACATTGACGACGCGAAGCGCACCTTCTGCACCGCGACGATGTGCGAGGACTTTTCCGAGCAGCTTCGACATGCGATGGTCAGCGTAGAAATGGTGGCTCATCGATTTCTCGTATGCGCTGCGTACGCTCGCCGCGTCGTCACCATGACTACCGATTGCCGCTGCAGCAACTTGTCCGGTCAACAATGCCTGACCGATGCCTTCACCAGTCAGTGAATCGGTGGCGCAGACTGCGTCACCGATGAAGAGCACACGTCCGATGGCTTTGGTTGCATCATCGACTCGAGCGGGAATGGGCCATGCTGTATGACGGTCTTCAAAGACTGCATCAGTTCCGAGAGCGGCAAGCACGTGTTTGCGTAGCTTCAAGTCGTCCCATGCGTTCTTCATGAATTGCACGCTGTGTCCGGCGTCGCGCAACACACCGAATCCGATGTTGGCTCGATTGCCCGGCAAGGGGAAAGACCAGGCATAGCCAGGGAGAAGATCTGGTTCGAACCACACGATGAGTTTCGTACGCGCATCACCTGTGACATTGCTGACGTACTGGCGGAATGCATGCCACTCGCCGAGGTAACCGTCGATACCGACGCCGAGGTGTTTGCGCACTGGTGACCACATGCCGTCAGCAGCGATGAGATAGTCAGACTCGAAGGTCGCAGCCCCACCTTGTGCATCGACACATGAGATGTGAACTCGGTCGTCATTGCGATCGACAGACGTGAAAGTCGTTCCCTCATGCACAACGGCACCTGCGTCACGTGCTTGATCAAGCAATGCCTTGTCCAATTGTTGACGTGGGGCTATCGCCGCGAAAAGGCCCGTTGATGTCGGAAGATCGAGAGAGACACTGCGACCAGATGGTGTGCGAATCTCGATCTCATGACACGGTTGCCAGTCAGTGACTCGAGACCGGTCGAAACCGAGGTCATCGAGAATGCGCAGCGCACCGGTGGTGAGGCCGTCGCCACAGCACTTGTCGCGTGGGAAGGGCGC
>DAIOTI010000002.1:0-18604 GCA_036752105.1 Ilumatobacteraceae bacterium
ATCGTCGGCAGCGTCAGATGTGCATGAGAGACAGCATCAACATCGAACACAACGGCGGCACCTTGCTCGCTGATGACGACATGATCTTCATAGAAATAGCACGCGTCTTGGGTGATGGGGTCGAGCGGGCGCCCGAGCGACGACCATGCCTTGCCGTGCACTGAATGCGAGTGAGCCGCGGCAATGACGTCGGGTCGGGCTTCGTGAATGGCCGAGTGAATGACGAATGCGGCACGGTTGACGGGACGGCGGCCATAGACGATGTCGCCATTGTGATCGACGAGGATGAGGTCGCTCACCGTCATGTGACGAAACGACAGACCAAGTGGGTTCACCCAGAACAAGTCGGGAAATTCGGGGTCGCGAACTGTGATGTGTCCGGCGACTCCTTCGGCAAAGCCCAGACGACCGAAGATGCGAAGTGCGCCGGCAAGTTTCTCTTTCCGATGCCGACGCTCATCTTCCACGTTGTCGAAGACGGGCGGGAAGGACCACTCCACTTCTTTCTTGGTGAGTTCGACACCGTCGATAGAGCGGGTCGGGGCATCTGGTGCGATCGTCATGAGAGCCACGCTAGTGGGTGTCCAGACCTAGTGTTGCCGTGTGACCCCGCCCGACAAACGAGCTGCGACCCGAACGGAGTTGTCGCCAGCAACGATGGCTCCACCTGCAGCGCGGTACGCCCACGGTGTGCACGTCGCCGGAGCCAACGATGTGGTGTTCACCTCTGGCGTGGTGCCAGTTCGAGGTGACGGCACTGTTCCAGATCGCATTGAGGACCAAGCACGACTTGTGTGGCAAAACATCTCAGCGATCTTGGCGGAGGCGTCGTTGTCCTTTGCTGACATCGTCAGCGTCACCACCTATGTAGTGAGTTCTGACGACTTGAGTGAACGACTCGCTCTGGTGATGGCAGAGCGTGACAGCGCAATGGGCGACGTTCGTGCCGCGAGCACGTTGGTGACTGTTCCGGCCCTGGCTCAGCCGGCATGGAAGATGGAGATCGCAGTCATCGCCGCACGATGACGCCTCCATTGGGGAACAAGTAGATCTCTCCCTTAGCCTTGCCCTATGGCTGACGAGAAGCGAACTGATTCGGGTATCCCCATCGCCGAGTTGTACACGGCAGATGTATTGGCAGGGTGGGACCCGGCGCAGAAGTTGGGTACCCCTGGTAAGGCGCCGTACACACGCGGCGTGTACCCGACGATGTACCGCGGGAAGTTATGGACCATGCGCCAATACGCGGGTTTCGGAACTGCTGAGGCCACCAACGAACGGTTCAAATTCTTGTTGCAGGCGGGTCAGACCGGCTTGTCTTGTGCCTTCGACCTCCCCACACAGATGGGTTACGACAGTGACCACCCGCGTGCCGAAGGCGAAGTCGGAAAAGTCGGCGTGGCGATCGATTCGCTGGCCGACATGAGGTTGCTGCTCGCAGACTTGCCGCTCGACAAAGTGTCGACATCGATGACGATTAACTCGACGGCGGCGATCTTGTTGCTCATGTATGAATTGGTCGCAGAAGAGCAGGGCGTACCTGCCTCTGCAATCAGCGGCACCATTCAAAACGATTTGTTGAAGGAGTACATCGCACGCGGCACCTACGTGTACCCGCCGCGGCCGTCCATGCGAGTCATCACTGACATCTTCGCGTATTGCTCACAGCACGTGCCGAAATGGAACACCATCTCGATATCCGGTTATCACATTCGTGAGGCGGGCTCGACGGCGGTGCAGGAAATCGCCTTCACCCTTGCGAACGCAATTGCCTACGTGCAAGCAGCCATCGACGCCGGCCTCGATGTCGACGACTTTGCGCCACGGTTGTCGTTCTTCTGGAACGGTCACAACAACTTCTTCGAAGAAGTAGCGAAATTCCGAGCAAGTCGTCGCATGTGGTACCGCATCATGACCGAACGTTTCGGGGCCAAGAAAGAAGCGAGCAAGTTGTTGAGGTTCCACACCCAAACTGGTGGAAGCACTCTCACGGCGCAGCAACCTCTCAACAATGTCGTTCGCGTGGCAGTGCAGTCCCTCGCGGCGGTTCTCGGCGGCACCCAGAGTCTGCACACGAACGGCTACGACGAAGCACTCGGATTGCCCACCGAAGAAGCCGCTCGCATCGCACTTCGAACCCAGCAAGTCATCGGCTATGAGAGTGGTGTCGCTGACACCCCCGATCCGCTTGCAGGGTCGTACTTCGTCGAATCATTGACCGATGAAGTCGAGCGTCTCGCGTGGCAGTACATCGAACGCATCGACGAGATGGGTGGGGCAGTTGAAGCCATCGAAGCTGGCTATCAGATGGATGAAATTGAACAGTCTGCCTATGAGTACACGAAGTCAATTGATGACGACGAGCGTGTCATCGTGGGTGTCAACAAGTTCACCGTCGACGACGAACCGGAGCCGAACGTGTTCCCCATCGACCCAAGTCTCCAGACCAACCAGATCGCCCGCCTGAAGGCCTACAAAGCTGATCGCGACCAGGCAAAAGTGCAATCAACGCTGGACGACGTGCGATCAGCCGCTCGTGGCACGCAGAATCTGCTGTACCCCATGAAAGAGGCACTGCGAGCAGGCGCGACACTGGGTGAAGTCAGTGACGCACTGCGCGACGTGTTCGGTACATTCCAGCCAGGACGCTGATTCGGTCGTACGCGACGTGTAGCGGCGCGCGTCAGTCAAACCAGGTCAGCGGCGTTGCCGGCCGTGTAGGCGGCTCGACGTTGCCGGTCGGATATCCGACATACACGAGGCCGATGATGTCAACGTCATCCTCGAACGAACAGAGCGTTGTGAGTGCTGAATTCGCACCCTCTGCGGGAGAGCCCCACAGAGCGGCAAGGCCGTGTGTCTCGGCCAAGAGCAACATGTTCTGCATTCCGGCTGCGACAGCATATTGATTCTCGCGCGTACGTTGAAGTGAGTCGCCTCTCATGGCTCCGACGACGATGATGTGCGGCGCTCGCAGATACTTGTTGCGCGTCTTCTGCACTTTCACTTCGTTTTCGTTCTGGGCTGACATCACGTCGGCGATGGTGTCTCCGAGTACGCGGCGAGAATCGCCGCTCATGATTGCGACACGCGCAGGCCAGGTGCGCTTGTGGTTCGGGGCCCACATGACTGCGTCGCACAGCTGCTGGAGAATGTCTCGCGACACGACTGTCGTCGGGTCGATCAGAAGATTGCTACGACGGCGACGAATAAGCGCGGCGAGTTCGTGTGATTCCACCGTGCGGTCAGTTCTTGTGCAGGGCGCTGTTCAGGCCGCCCCAAGAACCCGATCTGGCGACTGCCTCGACAGCGCCTGTCTGGCTATTACGACGAAAGAGTAGGCCGCTTGATCCGCTGAGTTCGCGACCCTTACGCACTATGCCATCAGGGTCTTTCACCAGCGTTCCAGCTGTGACATATAAACCTGCTTCGATGATGCAATCATTGCCCAAGGAGATGCCGACACCACTGTTGGCGCCGAGCAGACAACGTTCGCCGATGGTCACCACTTCTTTGCCGCCACCGGACAAGGTGCCCATGATCGAAGCCCCGCCACCGATGTCTGAGCCGTCTCCAACGATGACACCGGCAGAAATGCGTCCTTCCACCATGGAAGTGCCGAGAGTTCCGGCGTTGAAATTGCAAAAGCCTTCGTGCATGACCGTCGTGCCAGCAGCAAGATGTGCGCCGAGGCGCACACGGCTCGCATCGGCGATACGAACTCCACTTGGCACCACGTAATCAGTCATCCGTGGGAACTTGTCAACACCGTGCACGACGAGATGCTCGCCACGACGTGCGATGTTCCACGACACGCTGTCGAGTGACTCGAGTGGCACAGGCCCTCGACTAGTCCAGGCGACATTCACCAACAGTCCGAATGCTCCATCAAGATTGACGGTGCGAGGAGCCGCAAGACGATGTGACAGCAAGTGAAGTCGCAGGTACACGTCAGCCGCGTTGCTCGGCGCAGATGACGTGTCGACAACGAAACTCACGGGTCGCAGCGCAACACCTCGATCCGGGTCGGTGTCGACTGCAGTGGTCACAGATGGGGAATCGGTCGGAACTGATTCCCCCCAGCCCAGTGCCCGAAAACGAACATCGAGGACTTCACCCTGAAGCCCGACAGTTGCGATGCCGACACCCCATGCAGCACTCATTGTTCGAACACCTCCGGTCGCAATGTGGGGAACAAGATGACGTCCTTGATCGATGCAGCACCTGCAAGAAGGATGGCCACTCGGTCGATGCCGATGCCAAGACCCCCCGTCGGTGGCATTCCGAACTCGAGCGCGCGTAGGTAGTCCTCATCGACTGTGCCGGCTTCCAGATTGCCAGCTGCCTTTGATTTCTCTTCCTCTTCAAAGCGCAGCCGTTGCTCGACAGGGTCGTTCAACTCGCTATAACCGTTCGCCAGTTCGCGACCGCCGACGAACAACTCGAATCGTTCGGTGAGGTGTGGATCATTTCGGTCAATGCGGGCAAGTGGGCTGATCTCGACGGGATGACCGGTGACGAAGGTCGGCTCGCGAAGTGCGGCTTCCGAAGTGGCTTCGAACAATTCTTCGATGATTTTTCCCGGTCCCCACTGCGCTTCGACCTTCACGTCGTGACGAGCGGCGAGTTCTGCCAACTGCTCACGAGGCTGCGAGGGGTGCACCTCGACCCCGGTGGCATCTCTCACGAGGTCGATCATTCGAACGCGTCGCCATGGTTTCGCCAAGTCGACGGGCTTGTCATCGATCATGACCAGGGACGACCCGGTCGCGTCGACAGCGGCATTAGTGATGAGAGTCTCGGTGATGGCCATGACGTCGCTGTAGTCGGCGAATGCCTGGTAGAGCTCCATCATCGTGAACTCAGGATTGTGCCGCGGGGAGATGCCTTCGTTGCGAAACACACGACCGATTTCATAGACGCGTTCCATGCCGCCGACGATGAGGCGCTTGAGGTGCAACTCAAGAGCGATGCGTAAGAACAGCTGCATGTCGAGTGCGTTGTGATGCGTGAGGAAAGGTCGTGCATGGGCACCACCTGCTTCGACGTGTAGCACCGGAGTCTCGACTTCTATGAAGCCCTGCCCGGCAAGAGTGCGCCTGAAACTCGCGATGATGTCATGCCGGACAGCAAATGCGCGTCGCGACGACTCGTTCATGATGAGATCTGCGTAGCGCTGGCGGTAGCGAGTGTCGGTATCAGTGAGCCCGTGCCACTTGTCGGGCAGTGGTCGGACGGCCTTCGAGAGCAACACGACAGAAGTTGTCTTGACCGATAGTTCGCCCTTGCGCGTGGTCATCACGGTTCCGTGAGCACCGACCCAGTCGCCAAGATCAAGTGCTGCAATGTCGTCGAACTGTTCATCACCGACTACTGCCTTGGACACGAATAGTTGCAGCTGATCCGAGCGATCCTGGATGGTGAGAAAGATCAGCTTTCCCTGGTCGCGTTTTAACATCACTCGCCCCGCGAGAGCAACCACAGCGTCGGTCTCGGTGCCGGGCTCGAGTTGTGCGTGGGCGGAGCGCACATCAGCGAGGGAATGTGAGCGGTCGAAGCGGTATGGGTATGGCTCGCTACCCGATGAACGTCGACGTGCAATGTCGTGTAGTCGGCGCTCCTTCTCTGCTTCGAGGCCCGTGGCCGAATGGTCGTCGAGTTCCTCGCTCACAGTCCTTACACCGTAGTTGTTCGACCCACCAGAGCCGAGGGTCGATTCAGAACTATCGTTCCCGTGTGCTCAAGACGGCGAGGCGGATGGCGCGAGGAGCGGTCGTGTTTTCCCTGGTGCTTGCTTCCGTGTCTCCGATTGTTCAGGCGCAAAACACGGTCGTGTCAGCTGCGTCTCCGCGACTTTTCGTGCCCGCGCTCACCGGCCCGAAACGACTGTTGATTGATTGGATGTCGGTGTCAACTGGCAAAGGCTTCTCCACCGCTCAAGTCCGCGGCATACAGCAGATTGCCAAGCGAACCGGATTCATTGGTTTTGGTGTGAGGTTTCCGACACTGCAGATGCGTGAGCATCGCCGCACCGACGGTCTGCGAGTCAGCAAGGGTGCTGGTGCAACGGTGAGTGGTGGATGGGTGGTACCTCTGGCGACGATGGCTCTTGATGTGAAGCTGGTCAGTGCCATCTCTGGCGTGGCAGTTGCGGACGTGCTGTCCGACGGTCGGGCAGTCATCGGTGCGACGAGTGCTCGGCTGCGTGACGCAAAAGTGGGCGATGTCCTCGTGGTGAATGACAAGTGGGGCAAGCCGTTTGAAATTGAAATTGGAGCGATAGTCGACGATGACCATGTCGACAACGGCGATCTCTTGGTCTCAACGGACTTCGCCAATCGACTGATGGCGACCCAGGTGCACAAGGTGCTCGTGATCGGTGAGGGCCAACCCGCAGACTTCCAACGAGAGTTGCGAAGTGGCACATTCCGTAACGGTGCGGTGTATCGACTTCGCCGGTCTTGGGATGCGCCCGACCCAGACTCGACACTCGGCACCGCCAAGTTCAAAGAACTGCTGGGCGAATTCCGCGTGAAAGACGCCGGAAACGGAAGGCTGCACATCAGTAATGACTGGCGTGGAGTGAGCATCAAGTGGCTTCACACTTTCAAGGACATCCCGATTCGAGCGAACTGTCACAAGGAAATTGTCGGACCACTTCAAGGCGCTCTGACGGAGGTCTTCAAGTCTGGACTTGCGAATGCAATTGATGTTCGCAACACGAATCGATATGGAGGTTGTTTTCAGGGACGCATCAGTCGACTCGCCGATGATTTCGGAAATGTCTCGCGTCATTCGTGGGGCGGCGCTCTCGACATCAACACGACCACCAACGGCCAGGGGATGAGACCGACATTGAGCTGCCAGGTCGTGCGCATCTTCCGCAAATGGGGTTTTGCATGGGGAGGAAACTTCGCTGTCGCTGACGGCATGCACTTCGAATACGTGGGAGAACCACGTCATGAATGGGGCTTCAACTCGCAATTCTGTCCGAACGAAGCACCAGTGCCGACCACCTCGATTCCGCGCATGAGGCTCACGCCACGCACGACGCTCGAATCAACCACGACTACCACCACGACGACTACGACACCAGGCGCACCTGATGCGGCGTCGACGACGACTAGTTCGACAACGACAACAGAAACGACCATGGCAACAACTGTGACGACTTCGCCGTGAGTGTCGACATCGACAACATGATCAGCGGTAGCGTTTGACATCGTGACGAAGCGATTTGTGATCATCGGTGGTGGTCCGGCCGGTAATGCGGCAGCCAGCACCGCTGCTCGTCTCGGCGCTGACGTCACGGTCGTCGAGCGCGACATCATTGGTGGAGCTGCGCATCTTCTCGATTGTGTGCCCTCCAAGGCGATGATCGCCACCGGTGGTGCGCTCACGATGACCCAACGCTTCGCCGGGATGGGTGTCGAACAGCACGACGTAGAAGTCGATGTCGACACCTTGTCTGAGCGCATCTCCAACATCACTGAACGTCTGAAGACGACCACCACTGACCTGCTCGAGAGTCAAGGAGTCCGCATCATGAGAGGCATGGCGACATTCGTCGACGATCGTCATGTACGCGTCGAAGGTGCCGGTGAATCAGAAGTCCTGGAAGCCGACGCGGTGTTGGTGTCGACGGGTTCGCGACCACGAATTCCAGATTGGGCCAAACCAGACGGAACACGGATTCTCACCACGCGGGATTGTTATCCGCCCAAAGTCTTCCCGAAGAGCATCGTGGTCATCGGCTCAGGCGTCACAGGCGTGGAGTTCGTCCACATGTTCACTTCTTTTGGTGCCGACGTCACTTTGGTGGTCAGTCGACAGCAGGTGCTTCCCGGCAAGGACCCTGAGGCAGCAGCGGCGCTCGAAGACAGCTTCTTGGCGCGGGGCGTGAAGTTGTTGAAAGGGGCTCGCGCCCAATCGATCGATGTGGTCGGTGACGAAGTCGTGGTGAGATGTGACGACGGACGTGAAGTGAGAGCCACCCACGCAGTGCTGGCCATCGGATCCGAACCGAATGTGGAAGGTCTCAATCTTGAGGCGGCCGGTGTCGCACTTGATTCCCGGGGCTACATCGACATCGACCAATGGTGTCGCACCAACGTGGCGCATGTGTATGCAGCGGGCGACGTGAGCGGCAAGTTGCCGCTGTCGTCAGTGGCAACTATGCAGGGTCGCAAGATCGCGGAACATCTCATGGGGGTCATTCGCGATGACCATCGTCATCTCGCCTATGACAAGGCGGCATCGGCGATTTTCACCAAGCCCGAAATCGCCGACGTCGGATTGGCAGAAGCAGAAGCCTTTGCACTCGGTCGCAAGATTCGTGTCACGAAGGTCCCGTTCTCGTCGACTGCCAAGGCGCTCATCCACAATGACCCGACGGGTTTCGTGAAGCTGATTTCAGACCCGAACACCGGGGTAGTGCTCGGCGGCACCATCGTTGGTCGTCACGCAGGCGAACTCATCAGCATGATTGCGCTGGCTGTCACCGCACATCTGAAGGTGGTCGACATTCTCGACACACTTCTCGTCCATCCTTCGCTTGCTGAAGCTGTGACAGAGTCAGCCGAGTAATTGGCAGCGTCGTTATTCGATGACGACCACGACGTCGCCAGCCCCGACCGTGTCGCCTGGCTTCACATTGATGGCCTTCACCGTGCCGGCCTTGTCGGCTTCGATTTGGTTTTCCATCTTCATCGCCTCGAGAACCACGACGCTTTGCCCTGACTGCACTTGTTGACCGACTTCGACAAGAACCTTGACGATGGTTCCTTGCATGGGTACGGCGACTTGTCCACTTCCACCACCTGCGCCGCCGCCACTTCCTGAACCAGCTCGTGCCGGTTTCTTGGCCTTCGACGGGGCGGCAACTGTGCCGACAGTCTCTGGCACCCAGAGCTTCACATCGAAGCGACGCCCGTTCACCTCGACGGTCGTCGAGCGCTGTACAAGCGGTGTTCCGTCGTCGTCTGGTGCAGCGACCGGTGACGCATCGACACCTGACAAATCGAGCCGCTCTTCGACCCACTTGGTGGAGTGTGTGACCGACGCAAAATCGGGATGTTCGAGAATTGCAATGTCGGCAGGAATTGTGGTGGCCACCCCTTCAACCACCATTTCTTTCAGCGCACGGATGGTGCGAGCGATCGCTGTTTCGCGATCTTTGCCCCACACGATGAGTTTGCCGACGAGGTTGTCGTAGTACTGGCTGATCGAATCGCCCGCTTCGTATCCCGAATCAAAGCGAACACCGAATCCGTCTGAAGTCACCAACTTCGTGATCGGGCCGGGGGAGGGAAGGAACTTTCCACCGGCCGGATTTTCGGCGTTGATACGCACCTCGATGGCGTGGCCACGTCGCGCCGCAAGCACTTGCTTCTGATCCATCGGAAGTTTTTCTCCGGAGGCGACGCGAATCTGCCATTCGACGAGATCGATTCCGGTGATTGCCTCCGTGACAGGGTGTTCGACTTGCAGGCGAGTGTTCATCTCGAGGAAGAAGAAGTCTCCGTCCTGGTAGATGAATTCGACAGTTCCTGCGTTGAAGTAGCCGACAGCCTTTGCCGCCTTGACCGCTGCTTCTCCCATGGCCTCTTCGACGCCAGCGGGCAATGCTGGTGCCGGCGCCTCTTCGATGAGTTTCTGGTGACGACGTTGCGCCGAGCAGTCGCGGGTACTGACCCACACCACGTTCCCGTGGGTGTCACCGACCAACTGCACTTCGATGTGGCGTGGCCATGTGAGGTAGCGCTCAACGTAAATCTCATCACGACCGAAGAAGTTCTTGGCCTCACGCTGTGCTGAGTCCATGGCATCTTGCACCTGATCTGCAGAGTGCACGACTTTCATTCCTCGTCCACCGCCACCGAATGCCGCCTTGATCGCAATTGGCCATCCGAATTCGTTACCGAAATCGGTGATCTCTTTTGCGGTGGTGACGAACTCGGTGGTACCCGGAACAATTGGCGCGCCTCCACGAAGAGCGGCCTTGCGACTCGACACCTTGTCGCCCATTTCTTCGATTGCTTCGGGGGGAGGACCGATGAAAGCCACGCCTTGCGACGTGATTGCTCGAGCGAAATCGGCGTTCTCGCTGAAGAAGCCATAACCAGGGTGCACGCCATCAGCACCACTCACCTTGATGGCATTCAAGATTGCCTCGGTGTTGAGGTAACTCTCTGCGGCGGTTTGTCCCCCTAGTGCGTAAGCCTCGTCGGCAAGTCGCACGTGCAGTGCATTTCGATCGAGCTCTGAGTACACCGCGACGGTCGCGATTCCCATCTCTCGTGCAGCGCGAATGACACGCACTGCTATCTCGCCTCGGTTTGCAATCAAGATCTTCTTCAACACAGATGACTAGTTTGGTGCGGTGGACAGGGCAAATGCGAACCAATCCGACCGCTGGACCCTAAAAGAAGTGGCTGAAACGGGCAGTACGAACGCAGACCTTGTCCGAGAGGCGGAAAATGGGGCTCCAGGCCGCTTTGTTCTACGGACTGACTACCAAAGCGCTGGCAGGGGCCGGCTCGACCGTAGGTGGGAAGCTCCAGCAGGCGTCAATGTCCTTGCCTCGTTTCTGTTTCGAGATGTACCCGATCACCCGCACGTCCTCACGCAAGCGGTGGCGCTGGCCGCCGTGCAATCAGCAGCCGAACTGTTCGAATTCGATCTGAAGTTGAAGTGGCCGAATGACTTGATGCTGGGTGACAGGAAAGTTGCCGGAGTGCTCGCGCAATCAGGTTCCATCGATGCTGCGAGTGGTCGTCCGTCATTCGTCGTCGTTGGAATTGGCATCAACATCGGCTGGGCACCAGAAGGCGCAGCTGCCCTGAGCCTGGGAAGCAGTGCCGAACAACTTCGTGAATCTGGTCGGTCGCCGTCTCACATGGTGCAGGACATGTGTCCGAACATCGACCACTTACTTACGCTCGACAGTGAGATGTTGCACGAGTATTACCGGGAGCACCTCGCGACGATTGGCAGGGAAGTGAAGTTGTCACTTCCCGATGGCGAGTCGCTCATTGGTCGAGCAATCGACGTGGAAGTCGATGGTCGACTAGTGGTGGTCGACGAATGCGCGATCACACATCGATTCGACACCGTAGATGTCATTCATCTGAGGTGACACCTGGCAAGTGACCACACCTGGGCGTCGTGGTTGATTAGCGTTGGTTCGTGTCGACCAAAGCTTTGAACTCGCGCTGGGTGGCGCCGGTCGTCATCGCAATTGTGGTCGCCGGTTTCGGTGCAAGTGGTCTTGTAAGGGCGACTAAGGCCCACTTGGCAGGGGTCAATCGAATTCCGTCGCTTGCCGCCGTTTTGTCGCCACCGTCTGACGTCGTCGAGAACTACTTGCTCGTCGGTTCGGATTCGCGCGCAAATGCCGACCCCAGTGACGCTGACTACAAGGCGATTGCTGGTACGTCAGTGAGTGGCCAACGATCAGATTCGATCATGGTGTTGCGACACGACAAGGCCGACGGTTCAGCGAGCATCTTGTCGGTGCCGCGGGACCTCTGGGTGAAAATAGGCGACGGCAACAAAGCCCAGCGCGTGAACACCGCCTTCTCCCAGGGTCCTGAGGTGTTGGTTCGCACCATTCAACGCAACCTGAACATCCCCGTGCATCACTACTTGGAAGTCGATTTTGTCGGTTTCAAGGACATCGTCGACTCGATTGGTGGCGTGCTCGTGTGTCTTCCAGGCCCGGCACGGGACAAGTATTCGGGCCTGTACATACCTCGCGGTGGCTGCAATGTGTTGAACGGTCAGAAGGCGCTCGCGTATGCCCGCAGTCGTCACTTCCAGTTGAAGATTGACGGCGATTGGAAGTTAGACGGTTCGTCTGATCATGGTCGCACAGCTCGTCAACGGGACTTCATCTCCTCGCTCATCACGTCGGCGGTGAAGCATGTCGCCAAGCACCCACTTGCTGCGGGCGACGTACTGGCAGGTTTTGCATCAGAACTGAGCGCTGACCCGGAACTCGACATGGCAGACATGATCAAGAAGCTGCGACCCGTTGCAGATTCGGGCGCTAAGTCATATGCACTGTCGACTACTGGCGACAATGTCGGGGGCGCCTCAGTACTGCGCCTCACCCAAGAGTCAGATGCCGTGCTCGCTTACTTCGCTGGAACAGGGCCAATTCCGGCCTGATAGCGCTGTGCGACCTGCTCCGTGGTGAGTGGCTTGCACACCAAATTCCCCTGAAGTTGGTCACAACCAAGCACCTTGAGCCGTTGCAGTTGATCATCGGTGCTCACCCATTCCGCGATGACAGTCAGGTCAAGTGAGTGGGCGAGCTGGATGAGTGACCGAACAATCGGATCGTCGCCACCGTCGCTACGGCCGACATCGCGCACGACAGTTCCGTCGAGCTTCAAGCAGTCAGCAGGAAATGCTCGTAGGGCTGACAACGACGAGTAGCCGGCACCAAAGTCGTCGACGGCGATTCGCACCCCATGTCGTTTGAGGGCAGTGATGCTGCGAAGAATCGCCGGGTTGTTGTCGACGAGTGATGCTTCCGAGGTCTCGACGACCAATTGCGCACAGTCAAGACCGACTTCACGAAGAATGGTGATGGTGCGATCAACGAACGTCGTGTCGGCAAGTTGTCTGCGTGTCGCATTGACGTGGAGCGCAGTCTGTTTGTTCACGAGTCCTGAGTCGATCCACGAGCGAAGACTCGTACCGGCGGCGCCGAGTATCCAATCGCCGATCGGACCAATGAGACCTGATTCGTCGGCCAGTTCGAGAAAGTCGGCAGGACTGAGTTCGCCTCGGGTGGGATGCGCCCAGCGAAGTAACGCTTCGAATGCAACGGTTTGCCGTGCTTGGGCATGTTCAATCGGCTGATACATCACGAAGAACTGGTCTGCTGCGAGCGCTTGCTCAAGTTGTCCGGCAAGCACCACGCGTTCACGTGCAGCACGGTGCATGTCGTCGCTGTACAGCTCACTTCGTCCACGTCCACGTTGTTTGGCGCGGTACATCGCGGTGTCGGCACAACGCAACAAGGTGACTGCAAGATCCTCGGGCGTTTCGTGCGAGAGTTGCTCGCTGGTCGACATGGCGACGCCCACGCTGGCCCCCGAGTCGATCTCCACACCTTGCAACACGAGAGGGCCGGTGATCGAGTTACGAATGCGCTCGGCGACGTCCATGGCGACATGTTCATCGAGCAGGCCCTCGCACAGAACGACGAACTCGTCTCCACCGATGCGTGCCACAAGGTCACTCGGGCGAGTGGCGGCCATCAGCCGCTTGGCAATCGACACGATCAGCTGGTCACCAACGACATGTCCGATCGTGTCGTTGACATGTTTCAACTTGTCGAGGTCGATGAAGAGCACTGTCACGTGGTTCTTGGTCGTTCTGCTCCGCTCGATGGCCTCAGCAGTCTTGCGTAAGAACAGAACACGATTCGGAAGACCTGTGAGTGCGTCGTGAGTAGCTAGTCGACCAAGTTCGCGTTGTTGGTTGCGCTCTTCGGTGATGTCTCGAGCGATGGCTGACCAATGGTCGAGGACTCCTTCGCGCGTGCGGACCGCTTGTACGACGACTGCAAGGATGCTCGAGAGTCCCTCTGGTGAACGGAATGCGACTTCTCCTTCCCAACGCCCTTGGGGTGTGCCCCCGGCATCAGGCGAGATCACATCGCGAGGCAATTGGTCTCTCACGGCCTGCATGAACGTGCGGGCTGCAATGTCGTTTCCTGATTCGCTGTGTTCCTCCAGGCCGAGCATGGTGCGAGCAATGTCGTTGCAGAATGTCATCGTGCCGACTCTGTCGAACACCACGATCGCATCGCCGGATGCATCGAGAAGACCGACGAGTTGATCTGAAAGTCGACGTTGCTCGACCGCTGTCGTGCAGTCAATTGCAGTACCGACATACCCGGTGATGTTGTTGCCCTCGCGAACAGGTTGCGTGGCGACTTGCACCCACAGTGTCTCGCCGTTCGGAGTACCGATTCGAAATTCAACGACGAAAGGCGCAGATGACTCTCTTGATTGTTTCCACGCCCGTTCGCAGGCTTGACGTTCGTGGGGCTGGGCATTCACCCACGGTGCGGTGCCGGGAACTACTGCAGCACCACCGAGCACGAGTGATCGAAAGGCGTCGTTACCGCTTCGGAGACGGCAATCAGTGTCAGTCTCGAAGATGCCAATCGGCAGGGCGGAGGCTGACGTGTCGATGGCTTCAGTTTCGCAGGTTCCCCACGCTGGGCGGTGGAATGACTTCGCTCGGTGACAGATGCGAATAGTTCTTTAGGCACCTTTTGCGACGAACTCGGAGCTCGTTGCATCGAGCGCCGCGCTCTCCATTGCCGCCAGAACTGTCGTTGCGTCATCGCCGGTCTCTGCTTCGATGACTTGGTCGAGGGCGTACAACGTGAGCAGGTACGAGGTTCCCTCTGTGGTGTCCGGGCATGGTGCGGTGTAGCCAGTTGCACCGCGGGAGTTCTTGGCCACGACGGCTGTCGCTGGCAGTGGCTCACCTTCAGCAATGCCGGCGAGGGTGGGTTCGAGATTAGTGACGACCCACAACACGTTCTCCGGGTCGTCAGATTCGCTCAGAGCGAATCCGAGTGACTTGGCCCCTTCGCCGACACCGGTCCATGACAACGCTGGAGCCACACCACTTCCGGCACAGGTGTGTTTGGCGGCGATCATGCCACCTTCATCCCACGACCCAGACACGGACAGGAACGTCGCGGGTTCTGTCACCGCGTCTTGAGTGGGGTCGAGGGTCGTGGCAGCGGTGGTCTGCGTGATGGTGTCCGTCTGGTCGTCACGCGGAGGAGACATGTCACGACCGTCGTTCGTGGAACAACCTGAGAGTGCGATTGCCACAATCGCCAGAAGCGTGATGTTGACGATTCGAGAACGCATTGTCTGGCGACGTGTCACATGTTCAGCCTAATGATTGATGCGTCATGACGGGCCGTCGGCAAGCACGTCTCACTAGCATGACAACGATGTCGATGCGAGACGTTTCAGCACAGGACTCGTCGCGGTTGTCGCTGCTCGCAGTTCATGCACACCCCGATGACGAGGCCTCGAAAGGTGCTCCGACAGTGGCCAAGTATGTGGCGCAAGGAGTCCACACCGTGCTCGTGTGTTGCACCGGCGGAGAAGAGGGCGACTTGCAGAACCCATCGCTCCGCGAGCCCGGACAGCCGTTTCATGGTCTCTCGCCGGACGAGGAACGACAGGTCATGGCCGATCTTCGTCCACAAGAGTTGAAGCTCGCCACCGACATCATCGGCTACCACTCCGTGCACATGTTGGGGTATCGCGACAGTGGCATGGCTGGTTCAGAGTCGAACAACAATCCCGAGTGTTTTCACATGGCCGATCTCGACGACGCGACCGAGCGACTGGTGCGCATCATCCGAACAGAGAAGCCACACGTCATCCTCACCTACAACGACGACCAATCTGGTTATCCGCATCCCGACCATCTTCGGGTCCACGACGTGAGTGTTCTTGCGTTTCAGCGCGCGGGTGATCCGTTCTGGTACGCCGACGCAGGGGAGCCGTGGCAACCACTCAAGATGTATTACACACTGTGGTCGAAGAAGCGCATCGTGACCATTCATGAGGCGATGATCAAGAAGACCGGAACATCGCCCTATGACGACGAGTGGTTGGATCGACCGTCGCAGGACCATCGCATCACCACGCGCATCGATGTCGCTCAGTATCTGTGGGCCAGAAGTGGTGCCCTTCGTGCACATGCCACGCAGGTCGACCCCAACGAGACATGGTGGTTCGGCCTCGATGATGACGAACTCGCTCAGGTGTACCCATGGGAAGAATGGGTGCTGGCGGTGTCTGCTGTCGGGGGAGTAGAAGACGGAACATACGAAGACGACCTGTTTCGAGGTGTCGTGTGAGTTCGAAGAAGAAGGGTGATGTGCTCGTTCAGTACCGCGTGCAGTTCGGCAAGAGTGACGAAGCAGTCTCGGGGCCAGACGACGCAGATGTGGTCGTGCGCATCGCATCGAAAGACGCAGCTTCGGACCCGAGCCTGGCCTTCATGCAAGGCAAGTTGAAGGCCGAAGGAAGCACTGGTGCCTTGTTCAAGGTGTTGATGTCGGGCGAAGCTGCCAGCGAGATCAGTCGGCTCGCATCGCGTCCCTGAGTGCGCGATAGCCGATCAACACCGCCCCACTCTTTGCGACGACATCAGCAAAACCCCTGTCGCTCGTGACGAGAGCAAGGTCATCGACCCAGCCAACAGCCGTCGGCCCTAGTGCATGAACCTCTGGTGTGTCGATGGCTGGCTGCACGTGGATTTCGGTGACACCTGGTTGCAGTGAATTGATTGCAGCGATGACACGATCGCGGCTACCTGCGCGCCAGTCATGGTCGAAGTGGTCGGGGAAGACCACGCCTTCATCTGCAGCGAGTGAACGAAACGGAAAACCGGCTTGTGTGTGATCGATGGTCGAGGGCAGACGCACGGGAAGGCGGAACTCGACGGCGAGTTCGAGATAGATGTCGAAAAACTCTGGACGCAACGTGATGGCACTGAGATGTGGTGCGAGGTGCGTGACGTCGATGCCCCATGCGATGGCACGTTCAATTTGAGCGCGGCATTCACGCAGCACTTCGCTCGGATCAGCGTGTTCCCACAAATCGTCGATGGAACGCGGAAAGCCGCCTTCGCCCGACAGCAATGAAGGAGCGTGGGTGAGGGGACCCCATCTGTAGCTCGGGTGTTCGGCATTCAATGTGAGGTGCACGCCGATGTCATCACCGTCATACATGTCGGCGGCGTGCCGAGCCCATGGGGCGGGGACCATGATGGACGCGCAGGTCGCCAGCCCATCTCGCATGGCCGTGTACACGCCGATGTTGGCAGCATGACATGAGCCGAGGTCATCGCAACTGAGGATGACGAGTTTGGTGTCGGGCGAGTACCCGAGTCGTTCGGCCAGAGTTGCCTGGGCGGACTGCGATGCCATGAGGTGACGCTATCTGTGCAATCAACCGTCGCACACGGCCCATAGACCAAGCTGCGCGGCGCGTGCCTGTTCGGCAGCGCGTGCGAAGTCGACTGCGTACGCCACGTTCGGTTCGATGCGAAGTGGCGTGGCGTATCCATCGGTGACCAGCGACTCATTCACGAACAGTCCATCATTGATGCGTCGCAGGTAGGCAAGTAGCCGTCCGTAGCGATCACGCGCCTCGATGTCCCGTTCAACTCTCACCTTTGTTCCTGCGGGTAGCAACGCTTTCGTCCGCTCGGAGGCCTCGGGGCCGAAGCACTCGACTGGTGTGTTTGGTTTCACTGTCTCAGGTGTGTCGATGCCGATGAGTCGTACGGTCTCCTCCATATTTCCAAAAGTGAGTATGACTGTGTCTCCGTCAACGACACGTTTCACTGAGGCAACATCGGGCTCAGCGGCGCCAGACGACGAGCATGCGGAAAAGATCACGACCATCGCCGTCGCTACTAGTGGACCGCCGATGTTCACGCTTCGTGCTGTTGGTTTCGAGATGGTCACGTCACGATGTGTGACGCGATGTCTGTCACAGACGTTCGATGAGCGTCCCGGTTCCGAGGCCACCACCGCAACACATAGAGATGAGCCCGTAACGACCTCCGGTGCGCTCGAGCTCGTTCATGGCTTTCGTGGCGAGGAAGGCGCCGGTGCAGCCGAGCGGATGTCCGAGAGCAATGGCACCGCCGTTCGGATTCGTCTTTTCGAGGTCGGCGCCGGTGGCGCGTGCCCACGACAACACGACCGAGGCGAAAGCTTCATTGATCTCGAATGTGTCGATGTCGCTGATCTTCAGATTGTTACGAGCAAGAAGTCGTTCCGTCGAGTCGATGGGGCCGGTCAACATGAGAACTGGGTCGACACCTACGAGGCATGTGTCGACGACTCGTGCACGCGGCTTCAAATTCAGCTCTTTCGCCTTCTCTTCAGTCATCATCAGCATCGCTGCCGCACCGTCAGAAATCTGTGACGAGTTACCTGCGGTGTGCACGCCGTTTTCGCGCGCAACCGGCTTTAGCCCGGCGAGTGCCTCACGATTTGTGTCGCGGATGCCTTCGTCGCGCTGAACTTTGTGTGTCGTGCCGGTCGGCTTTCCTTCTTCATCGACATCGGGTGCGTCGATCGTCATCCACTGGCCCTCGAAGCGACCCTCTGCCCAGGCACGCGCCGCACGTTGTTGTGACGACAATGCGAACGCGTCGGCATCGTCACGAGTGACGCCGTACTTCTCGGCAATTCGCTCCGCGCCCTCGAACTGTGACGTGAATTCATAGCGACCGAAGTATGTCTTAGGAATCGGGACACCGAGACCCAATTTCTTCGATGAATTGATACCGATGGGGATGCGACTCATCACCTCGACTCCACATGCGACAGCAATGTCGACGACACCGGATGCAACAAGTGAAGTGGCGACATTCGTGGCCTGCTGAGACGAACCGCACTGGGTGTCGACGGTCGTGGCGGCCGTGGTCATCGGAAGGCCGGCTGCCAACCATGCGATGCGAGTGACGTTGAAGCTCTGTTCGCCGACTTGACTCACGCATCCACCGACGACTTGCTCGACGAGTGCCG
>DAIOTI010000003.1:0-18500 GCA_036752105.1 Ilumatobacteraceae bacterium
TTGTGCACACTGTTGACGAGGTCTGCGAAACCGAGATTGACGAGATGTTCGTGAAATTGAAATCGACCCCACTTGAGGAGGACACAGTCGAACAATCGATTTGCCCTGAAGTCGCTGTCAACGTGAACGTCAATGACGAAGTCGACGAGTTCGAAGCAGACGCTGCAAGCACGACCGTCGGGGCAGCAGCGAGGATTGTTACAGCCACAGATGAGGGGGAACCTGAAGAAATATCAACTTGGGCAGAAGAGCCACTGTAAGAAACCTCGAAAGTCGGCGATTCGCTGAGCGAGCTGGTCCCAGATGCCCCAACTCCAACAATCGTAGAGGTAGCCGAGATTGTGCACACTGTTGACGAGGTCTGCGAAACCGAGATTGACGAGATGTTCGTGAACGTGAAGTCTGTCCCACTTGTTGTCGACACTGAGGAGCAGTCAATCTGGCCCGACGTCGCCGTCAACGTGTAAGAGATCGAAGTTGTGGTTGACGTCGCAGACGTAGTCGCAAGTACTACTGTCGGCGCAGGTACAGCACTCATCACACGAAGTGCCGGGTATCCGTCATTCACGCTCGCATCCATGTACCAAACATCAGCGAAATCCCAAGAGACACTGGTGAAAGTCGACGCAGACTTCATCTCGGAGGTCGTCTTTCCAGTTGGATTGCAAGGCGTCGATGTCGTAGCGCCGATTGTCTTGTTCCAGAACGTATTCGTACAGCTTCCGCCAGTAGCCTGATTACTTAGAAAGCCCACAGACGTCGACGTGGAGTACGAGTTGGTGATTCCGTAGAACGACTGTGATCCCGCAAATCCAGATTTTGTTGTGCCCGAACCGGAAACATTTCCTCGGGCGTAGGAGTTCGCCGTGAGGCATGAATTGTTTCCCACAAGGCCACCGATAGAACCGCCTGCGCCGACAACTGAACCACTCGCATATGAAAGCGTGAGGTCACCACGATCACACGTTCCAACAAGTCCGCCCACACCGAGCCCACCGGACACAGCACCTGTCGAGTAAACCTCAATGAGCCGCGGGCTCTGCTGCCCCGTCCTGACGAGGTCATTGCCTCTAGCCCAGCCGACTGCTCCCCCAACATTCTCACAATTGTTTGTCCCGCCATCTACCAGTCCGGTGTTGTAGGACTTTCGCATCGTCGCTTCCCACAACTCTCCTGCGATTCCCCCGACGTAGTAGCAGGTGGATTGATTCGCGCTGGTGACACCGGTAACAGTTCCGGAGTTGTATGAGTTCCGAATCTCGCAAGCATCCTTTCCTGCGTTTGGCCCAAACTCACCGACAAGCCCACCGACAAACCGCGATCCAGTGACGCTTCCTGTGAATGAGGAATTGACAAGGGCTGGCGAGCCTGAGTTGCACGCCGTGTTCTGGTCTCCGAGAAGGCCGAATAGCCCGCCTGTATAAGTGCTACCCGTGACTGTGGCCGACGATGTTGAATTAGTGGCGGTACCCCGATAGATGTGGGCACCAATTGAACCGGCAGCAGGACCATTAGTCGTCTTGAGGGGCCCGGCATTGATGGTGCCGCCCTGGACGGAGATATTGATAAACGAGGGATTCGCAGTGTTGCCGCTGAAACCGACCAACACCGCCGTCCGAGCATTGGCCGGATTTCCTGATGATAAGTTTCCGGTGCTATCAATCTGCGGACTCACAAAGACGATGTCCTTGAAGATCGGATTTCCAGAGACTTGCCTGAATAGAGCGCAGTCGGAAACTGCAGTACAGGTGATGTCAAGACCTGCAATTGAGAAATTTCCTCCGTCTAACTCACCTGAAAAGTAGGTCGACCCCGAAGCGGGCATTGGTTGCTCAGAACCGCCAGAGCAGTCGATGTTCTGTGTCAATAGGTACTTTGCCGAGAGATTCGACGTCGAATCATCTATCTCAAATAACTGCGAGCAATTTGTGATCTGGTAGGGGCTCCCAGAAGTACCTGATCCACCAGCGAAAGCCGCCTCAACTTGACCACCCGTGGACAGAACAAGAACTGGAAGCAATAGCGATAATCCGCCAAGGATTCTCTTCCAAACGCGCATGTAGAAAAACTACACCAGCCCAAGAGCGAGATGGTCTACGCCTGGCCGACGAGCATGGCCCGGATACCGAGCCCCATAAGGAACAACCCGCCCCAGCCGTACAACAGATATACGCGGCTCTTCAACTGCGCTCGGTACGAGTACAAGATGGCGACGGCGATGATGGCTACGAACCCGTAGAACGCGTGGAATGCCGGAAATTCAAGCTTGTATTTGTTGACCATCACGACGCCGAGAATCACTTGCACGAAAACCGTGAGTTCAGCAACCGCGGTGTACCACCACAGCGCGCGACTGCGAAGTGAATGCACCTTGTGCGCACTGAGCGCCCAGATACCCGCAAGTGCGTTGCCAATGATGACGACCCAAGCCCACGAGTTGTGGATGTCACGAACCATCAGAGAGAGCACGAGAGATAACGCTACCTAATGAGAGTGTCGGCCTCGCGGCCAATCTCGTCAATTGCCAATCTCCCACCTGGGCCGACGACGACCTCCGTCACGGAGCAATTGTCGAGACTCGCGATGACGAGCCTGTCGTCGCCGAGCGCCGCTCCGATCACCACATTGATCGCGATGAAATGACTGAAGATGACCGCATCGGTGGTCATCTGGCGAATGGTTCGCACGACATTGTCCCGATACGCGAGGTACTGCTCTCCGGAGGTCTCCGCAACGTCGTTCCACGTTCCCCTCATCGCTTCACGTAGCCACTCGACCCGCGTCTCCATCGTGTGGTCAGAAGGAGAAGGAATCTCGCCCACACCAGGTTCGATGTGAACCTCGCAATTCCATCTCTCGGCGAGATGACGTGCTGTCTGCTGACATCGCATCAGTGGACTTGAGACGACCTTGAGTGGCCCCAGCTTCTCCAACACGTCCGCAACTCCAGATGCTTGTCGGTGTCCGATTTCGTCAAGCGATGGGTCAGGATCCACGTTCCAACCAGCTGCAGCGCGCCCATGACGCACCAGATACAGCCGTGTCACGAGAACAGCCAGCCGTCACGTACTGGGCCACCAACCGAGGGGTCGATGAACCATTCATGTCCGAATGCCATCGCAAAACGTTCTTCGTCCATCGCAAGAAAGAAACCAGAGTCTGACAACTGGCTCGCATGACAACCCATAGCCTTGCGCTTGAGTGCCGCGTACTTCTGCACATCGACCCCAAGTGTGATGTCGTGTTCGGTCGACCCCATGGGGTTGCCGTCATCTGCGGGTCCGTCGGGATCGAAGTCGTCTTCGCCCTCTGGAATCATGCCCATCTCTCGAGCCATAGAGATCAATGCACGCATACGATCACGATTCATCGTCGCTTCGTAGAGCTTTACATTGTCGACAAGTTGTGCCGCACGATGTCCGACTTTGTGCACCATCACATGGTCGGGGTGACCGTAACCACCGTGCCAGTCATAACAGGTCAGAACGTCTGCGTGTTCCTCAACCAAGATTCTCGCAAGACGGCTCGCTGCGTCGTCGACATCAGCGTTCATGAAAGCGCCGGCATTTGCATTCTGCGACCAGCCAGTCATTCCGCTGTCTTCATACCCCAGCCATTCCACTCGATGTACTCCGAGTGTCTCGGCAGATGCCATGGTTTCCTTGCGACGACGTTCTACGAGAGTCTCACCTGGCGCAAGGTCGGCTGGAACCTCGCCGTGATCTCCGTTAGTAGCAATGACGAGCACCACCCGATGACCCTCTGCTGCAGCACGCGCAATGGTTCCGCCGGTGGAGATGCACTCGTCATCGGGGTGAGCATGCAAGCAGACAAGTGTTCCCATTGATCAGGCCTGGCGTGCAGCGCCGGACGACAACAAGGCGTCGACATTCGTGATGCCCCGCGCCTCGAGCCCCTGTCGCGTGTGCTGACCCGGGTGAGCTGGTGGCAGGTCAAGTGAGGGTGTCGTTCGTGAGAAGCGCGGTGCTGGCGCTGGCTGCAGGCGACCGTTGGACTCGACGAACGTGCCACGTTCGACATTGTGTCGATGCTTTGCAGCCTCGCTCATGGTGAGCACCGGTGCGAAACAGACGTCTGTTGCTTCCATGATGCTGCACCACTCCTCGCGAGTCTTGGTCGCGAACACTGCGCGAACTTTTTCTTTCAGTGCCGGCCATTTTGTGCGATCCATCTGTGGTGCGAAGTCCGGATCAGAGTCAAGCCCAGTCAAACGAAGCAACTCGGCGTAGAACTGCGGTTCGATGGAGCCGATCGAGACGTACTTGCCGTCTTTGCATTCGTACACGTCGTAGAAGTGTGCTCCGGTGTCGAGAAGGTTGGTACCTGGCTTGTTCTCATCATGAAGACCGACGTGTTTGAAAGCCCAGAAGAAAGTCATGAGCACTGCCGTGCCGTCGACCATTGCAGCATCGACGACCTGACCTTCACCAGACTTCTGAGCTTCGAGCAACGCCGCGAGAATTCCGAGTGCGAGGAACATTCCTCCACCTCCGAAATCACCCACCATGTTCAATGGTGGAACCGGTGCTTCACCTGCTCGAGCAAAGTGCGCAAGTGCGCCGGCGAGCGAGATGTAGTTGATGTCGTGCCCGGCGGCCTGCGAGTACCAACCTTCTTGTCCCCAGCCAGTCATACGACCGAAGATGATTTTGGGGTTTCGAGCGAGGCACTTGTCGGGTCCGACTCCGAGGCGCTCCATCACACCGGGGCGAAACCCTTCGATGATCGCGTCAGCTTTCTGCACCAGTTGCAACAAAGCCTCGACACCGTCAGGATGCTTCAAGTCGAGCGCCACATTGCGCCTGCCGCGTTGCAGCAAGTCGAAGAACGGCTCCTCTGGTGCCGAGCCGTGAACCGATTGCGCGCGCTCGACACGAATCACTTCAGCTCCGAGATCGGCGAGCAACATTGCGGCAAAGGGTCCGGGCCCGATGCCCGCTATTTCAATGATGCGATAACCGCTGAGCGGTCCGGCCATGACGTCCTCCTCAGACTTGACGTGCGTGTTTGGTGATCTCATCGACGAACATCGGCCAAAGTGGCTCTGGAACGTCGTGACCCATGTCATCGACCAGCAGAAGTCGCGAATTCGGTATCAACTCGGCGGTGTGCTTGCCACCACTCACGTCGAGCAATGTGTCATCTAGTCCGTGGATGACGAGTGTCGGTACTTGTATGTTCATCAACTGCTCGTTGCGTCGACCACTTGCGTAGATGGCCGCCAACTGACGCGATGCACCTTCCGGATAGAACATGCGGTCGTACTCGCGCGCGGCTCGCTCGCGATTCACTTGCACATCTCCGTATTTCTTCGATTGCCACACGAGCCAGCGCTTAGAGCCTTCGATGTAGTCCTCACGATTCGCCGGCGGCGGTGCGAGGAGCGCCTCGAGTGCTTCGGGTTGTGACTGCCCATATGCGGGGTCGCCCGATACCGACATGATTGATGTGAGGGTGAGCACGCGGTGCGGATGTTCGATGGTGAGGACCTGGGCGATCATCCCGCCCATCGACGCACCGATGATGTGGGCTCTGTCGATTCTTAGATGATCGAGAAGTCCGACAGCATCTGCTGCCATGTCTCGCAGGGTGTAGGGCACCTCGGGCATGTCTGTCTCCATGAGAGCAGCTGCGACGACAGCATCTGTGTCGACCGCGACGCCGTCGAACTTCGACGACAGACCACAGTCTCGGTTATCGAAGCGAATCACGAAGAAGCCCTCATCGGCGTACTTCTGAAGGAACTCCTCTGGCCACGCGATCATCTGGGCGGTGAAGCCCATGATCCACAACATCGCCGGATTTTCCGGATTTCCGAACGTGTCGAACTCGAGGTCGACACCGTGACTGAGGCTGGCGCAAGGCATGGTGGACAGTCTCACCGCTGCAACCCAGCAGGGTCAATCTGAACCGACCAGCCCACGCCGTGACCGATACCGTCTGTGGCAGATGGCGTCGATGATTCGAAGAGTTCGTGCACCTGGCCGGGTCAATCTCATCGGTGACCACACCGATTACACCGGTGGGCTGGTTCTGCCGATGGCGATCAATCTCGTCACCACGTTGACATACGAGCTCACTCTTGGCCGTGCTTCAGACATTCAGAGCTCCAACTTCGACCAGAACACTTCCCGTTACATCAGCGCCGTCGAAGCCGAGATGCGAGAGGCTGGATGTGACGTACCAGGCATTCGGGGTGAACTGTCGACGACGATTCCCGTTGGTGCTGGGTTGTCGTCGAGTGCCGCACTCGAGACTGCCCTCGCTCTGGCTTTCGGCGCACCGAGTTCCACGCACGAGGAACGTGTTGCACTTGCGAAACTTCTACAGCGAGCAGAACAACGGGCCGTCGGCGTGCCTGGCGGCATCATGGACCAACTCATCTGTCTCATCGGCCGCAAAGACCATGCCGCGCTCATCGACTGCGGCACGCTCGACGTCACGCATGTGCGCATTCCTGACGGCATCGACGTCGTCGTGCGCTTCGTTGCGGAACGCACTCTCGCCGGAAGCGAATATGCCGATCGAGTCGCACAATGCGCGCTCGCAGAACAAGCGATAGGTCCGCTTCGGCTGGCCGACATAGATGCCGTGCTCTCGATCGAAGATGTCACTGTTCGCAAGCGTGCGCGACATGTGATCTCAGAGAACGGTCGAGTCCGCGAGTTTGTTGTCGCTCTTTCGTCTGGCGACCTCACCACTGCTGGCCAGCTGATGTTCGACAGCCATCAGAGCCTTGCAACAGAATTCGACGTGTCGACACCTCAGATGGATGCAGTCATCGACGAAATGCGTCGAACACCTGGGGTCATCGGTGCTCGCATGACAGGTGGTGGCTTCGGAGGATGTGTCGTCGCCATCGTGGAAAGAGGTGTCGACATCGCGGGCTGGCGAGTGTCGGCTGCTGACGGTGCGTCAATTTCTGAGTAGACGTTGCTTCTGCTGTTCAAATTCAACTTGAGTGATGGTGCCGCGATGAAGCAAGGCTTCAAGACGCTCCAATTGGCTCACTACATCATCAGCACCGACAGATGGAGCGCCCGTGAAACTCGTTGCTGCCCTCACCCGAGTGAGCACTGCGGAGTGAATGATGTTCTGTACTGATTCGGGGTCGGGTATGTCATCGATTTGTTGTTGGCCCTGTTCACCACTCGACTCAATGAGAAGGCTCCCCGCCCTCACGATGCGTTGGAAGATGGTCTGGGAAAAGTTCACATTCGACACCTTCTCGAGCAACATCTCGACTCCGTGACGAGCAATCACACCTTGCCTATAGATGAGGCGTTGGTTCGTGAGTACCAGATACGTGGTTCGCCACTCCACCGCCCGCTTGATGAGCCATGCCGCCGACACGAGCATCGCGGCCCAGAACACATACGAGAGCAGATCGCGCAACCACACGATGTCGATCTGCGCATTCACGACGAGTGCCCCGAAGAGGCAAGCGACCGTCACCAAGCCAGGTGAACCGAGATACCACCAATGTGGATTGATATCGAGCTGGATGACCTCGTCGTCGTGCAAGAGGCGCGCGGGGAACGGCATGGCGCTCATGGTAGTCACCGCCTAAGTTGCATGACCGTGAACGACGTGGATGCTCTTCCTCTGGCCAGCCAGCGTCAACGTCATCTGATGCTCGACGATCTCGACTCTGACCAATATGAAGCCGTCACGACTCCTGCAGGTGTCGTCGTCGTTCGTGCCGGTGCAGGCTCAGGAAAGACCACCGTCTTGACCCGACGAATTGCGTGGAGGCTCGACACCGAGTCGGCCAACGCGCAACACGTAGTGGCAATCACATTCACCCGACAGGCGGCAGGCGAACTGCGTCGACGCTTGCGTCAATTGATCGGCGATACCGAACGCGAGGCGAATCTCGTCACCGCCGGCACCTTTCATGCGATCGCTCTCTCCCTGCTTCGACAGCGACGAGAAGACCAAGGCAAGCAGATGCCAAATGTGCTCAACAATCGTTTTGCACTTCTCTCGGCGGCGCGCGGCACGGAGCGCCCGGGAGACGAGAGTTACGACATTTTGAACATGATCGATTGGGCGCATGCCCGACTTTTGTCGCCTGCCGATGTGGTGAAGCGGCTCTCCACCAGCGAATGGCGACTCAAGATGACGATTAATGCCTTCGCTGAGATCTTCCATGCATACGAGACCATGAAACGCAAGCGCGGCGTTCTTGACCTGAACGACATGATCTCGCTCGTCGTCAAAGAAGCACGGGAGCAACCGCAATTCGCCGATTCCATTCGTTGGCAGTATCGACATGTTCATGTCGACGAGGCACAAGACATGAACCCCTTGCAATTTGCTTTTCTCCAACTGCTCATCAGCGACAGGCCAGACGTGTTTCTAGTGGGTGACCCGAACCAAGCCATCTACGGGTTCAACGGTGCGGACAACTCACTCTTCGACGAATTGCCAGGTATCGACGCACCGGCAACTGTCATCAATCTGCCATCGAACTATCGATGCTCGCCACAAATCGTGACTGGTGCGGTGCACGTCTTGGCCAACGGAGCGCAACATGCCGATGCGGTCTCCCGTCGACACGACGGACGGGCGATAGAACTGGTCCGATGTCAGGATGACGACGATGAACTTCGCCTTCTCACGTCGCACATCAAGAATCTTGTCGCCGATGGTTTCACCTGGAATTCCATCGCGGTGCTGGCTCGCACCAACCAACTCGCCACCAACATCGCTCGTGCCCTCACAGCCAATGACATTCCCTTGAAGGAAAGTCGACTGGGTCAAGCAGAACAGGCAGCACTGTCTGAAGCGTCCGCGCTCGGGTCACGACATGCCATGACTGCGTGGTCGAGCGACATTCTCGACCAGGAGACCTTCGATGAAGACGGCGAGCTCATCGTGCAACAGACTGTGCGCGACATCGCGCTCAAAGTGCGCGAATATCTCGACGAGAATCGGCACGGACTCGTCGACGGACGAAGTTTCGCTTCGTGGTTCAGTAGTTCAGGTCGCGAGAGCGAAGCCATGGGCGTCGAAGTACTCACGTTTCACGCAGCAAAAGGACGCGAATGGCCAGCGGTGCTGCTCGCTGGTGTCGAACCCGGCCTTCTCCCCCATTCAAGCGCCCTCACCGACGAGGCCAAGCGCGAGGAAGCTCGACTTGCCTATGTGGCCTGCACACGGGCGGCTGACCGTTTGCTCATCACTTGGGCCGACACACGTGGAGGCAAACGAGCCGGACCAAGCCCGCTTCTACGAGGTATTCCCACTGGTGAGTGGTCGCCAGCTCCGCCGCCTGAATCTGTGAGAGAACGCATCACCAAACGACGTCACAGCACGGATCCGCGCAAAGATGCACTCATCGCATGGCGTACTCACGCTGCACGAGCAGCAGGTGTTCCCGAACAGTCCGTCGTCAGCGACGTCGAAATCGACCGCATTCTTGCCACAGAAGCCATCGACATCGCTTCGATCAACACCGTGGTAGGAGAACTTCGCGGAAGGCGTTTAGCCCCCCGCATCATCGACGCGCTGCGGAGCGTCGTTCACGTCGAGGGTGACTGACCGTCGCCTTGCTCGGTGATCTTTTGAAGTAACGAGAGTTCACGGTCTCGAAAGAGGCGCGCCATCGTGTCTGCTTTCATCGACACGAAAATTCCTGTTGCCTCACAACACAATGTGTCACCAGCATGGAGAGTGCCGGTGGTGAAGATCTTGCGGCCTTCGATGGACGTGATGTGACCGCGAAACACCAGCTCGGTGTTGAGTGGGGTGGGCTTGCGGTAGTTGATGGACAAGTTGCCTGTCATTCCGGGCCGACCACTCAGTGATTGCGCAAACCCGAGAATCTCATCGAACACTGCCGCGATCAACCCTCCGTGCACATGCCCAGGAGGCCCCTCGTACGGAGCAGTGAACGTCACGCGCGCCTCGACCGAACGCGGATCTCCGTCGATGATCTGCACGGTGACTGGGGGTGCGAGAGGGTTCATGGCACCCATGAACGGCGAACGGTCGAGGAACTGTCGTTGCGTCGGCGACACATCGTCAGGCTCTGGCGTGAACACGAGACGAAGTGCTTCTTCGACTTTGCGTGTCGCCTCCTCGAACTTGGCCAAGTCTGCAGTAGACACGAAAGATTCACGAATGAGATCTCGCACCTGAGTCGTCAAGGCAACCTTTGCGAGTTCGAGCTCTGTCATCTGTGCTGCACGTTCGTGGAATGGCGGGAACGACAACCCGACGGTGTTCGCAGACTCAGCAGTGCTCGAGAATTCTTCGCTCATTGGTCTCCTACTTTCCGATTTTCAACAACACCGGCGCATGATCACTCGGTTGTTCACCCTTGCGGGCGTTTCTATCGATGATCGTCCACGTCGATTCTTCTGCGACCGCACGGGTCGCAAGTACGAGATCGATTCGCATGCCATGCCCCTTGTGGAATGAACCACCTCGATAGTCCCACCACGAGAAGATGCCCGCCTCGTCATGGAATCGCCGAAAGGTGTCTTCGAGGCCGAACTCACACACCTTCTCGAGCACATCACGCTCTGCCTGGCTCACATGAGTGGAACCTTGGAACTGGCTCACATCCCAGACATCTCGGTCATCCGGGGCGATGTTGAAATCTCCCGCAACGACCACCTTGTCCGTCTTCTTGGCAGTGGCGTCTAGGTGCGCCCGAAGGCGCGACATCCACGACAACTTGTAGGTGTAGTGGTCGTGGTCGAGAGCACGTCCGTTCGGAACGTACACCGACGACACTTGTACTCCGTCGCACGTGGCAGTGATGATGCGGGCTTCTCCGTCTTGTTCGACACCCGCCGCAAAGTTCGAAATGACGTTCGACAAGCCCACTTTCGACAAGATGGCCACACCGTTCCACTGTCCCTGGCCGAAGTGAGCGCTTTCATAGCCGAGTGCTGCGATTGCTTCAGTGGGGAACTTGTCCTGCGCCAGTTTGGTCTCTTGTATACACAACACATCTGGGGCCACGTCGGCCAGCCATTGTTCGACTCGCGGCAATCGCGCCTTCAGTGAGTTCACGTTCCAGGTGGCAATGAGCACCCTCAAACCGTAGTGAACGGACTATCTGGTCAACGACCCTTGCGTGACGACTTCGCAGGAGCACCTTGTCGACCACCCTGCTTTTTCGCTGTTTGTTTCGTCGGCGACTTTTTCTGCCCTGCAAGTGCTGCCTTTGTCGGGGCTTTCTTCTTGGCTATCGATGTCTTCTTTGGTGAATCTGTGGCCTTCGCAGCTTCGACCCGACGCGACTTCTTGGCGACTTGCTTACCTCCGGGCGCATTCTTTGCGACCGCTTTCTGGGCAGAAGGCGTCGACGCGGTGACCATTGCGGGCAAGCCAAGTTCGATGCTGCGTCGTGCGGGCGTGAATCCGGCGACGACAAGTTGCACAACTTGACCGATTTCAAGATGATCACGAGCACTGCGAGGCGGTGGTGATGCCAGAAGTCGAAGCGGCACGTAACCGCGAACATCACCGATCGACACTGTCGCACCGTGTGCGGAGTAGGCCTCGACCACTGCTTTTACCTGTGTGCCGACCGGGCTCTTCTCGACGAATGTGAGAAACGGCAACACCTCATTGACAGCACGAGACGGTGTGGCCGTCTTGGACGCGTTCACGGTGCGTGACGAACCAACAGCAACTTTCGGGGCAGGTGCAGGTGCTCGCAACGCTGGTGTCGAGGTACGTGTCGTTGGTGGTGGCGATTTGGGCACGGGCATCGGCTGTGATGCAGCGTCACTTACTTTGCGTGGCGCTTTCTCGACCACTGCTCCACTCTTCACTGATCGACGACTTGTTGCACCCCGAACCGGCAGGCGTTCGACGAACACCCAGCCGACATGAGGAACCGGCTTTCCCCCGATGAGTCGTCCAGGGGTGAAGAGCCACGGGTACTTGCCATGGAATTCTTGATAACTGTCATTCGACAGAATCGCGCCTTTCACCTTCTCTGCGACGGAGAGTACGAAAGCGTCGCCACGACCTATGGCGCCGGCGGGTGGCGCAACGAGTTCATTGTTCGAAATTGCTTCCTCAAAGTCGCGCAGTTCCTTCTTGTGGATGCGATATCCGAACGTGGCGTCGACAATGACAGTCACTTTTGACTTCGGAAACTCCTTCATGAACGCGAGCACCGCCTCATTCAGTTGGGCGAGGCTGGGTTGGCTACGGCCTTCTGTGGCGATGTTCGACCCATCGACGATGACGTGCTCTTGCATGGTCTCGCCAGTCAACCACCCGCGAGCCCCGTTGGCCCGCCTCCCCTACGCTGATGTGGTGACTGAGCCTCGATTTTCAGCAGTTTTGTGGGATTTCGGGGGTGTGGTCATATCGAGCCCCTTCGAGGCCTTCAACATCTTCGAACAAGACCGTGGCCTGCCACAGAACTTCATCCGGTCGGTGAACACCCATGACCCCGACTCGAACGCCTGGGCACGACTCGAACGCAGCGAAATTACCCCGCGCGAGTTCGATGACCTCTTCGCCGCAGAGAGCCAAGCGCTCGGACACCGTGTGCAAGGAAGCGAGGTACTTGCTCTCCTGCACGGCAGACCTCGCGAGCGGATGGTGCGCGCACTCGATGTCGTGCGTGATGCCGGCTACGTCATCGCGTGCCTCACCAACAACGTCGCCACTCCCACATCAAGCACTGACCCACACAGCGATCGACCAGCCGACGTACAACAGATTTTCGCCAAATTTCATCACGTGGTGGAAAGCAGCAAGGTCGGTGTGCGCAAGCCCGACACCAAGTTCTACGAAATTGCGTGCGCCACTATCGAGATACCGCCAGAGCACTGCGTCTTTCTCGACGACCTGGGCATCAACTTGAAGCCGGCAGCAGCACTGGGAATGCACACCATCAAAGTGGGCGACCCAGACACTGCCCTCGACGAACTCTCCGAACTGCTGAGCCTTCCGCTCTGAACTACTCAGGCGCCTTCGAAAGTCGCGTCCATCAGATCAGCAAGTTCCTGATCATGGATGGTCTTCGACCCAGTTGCAGGGCTTCCTGATTCGACACGAGCGACGTGTCGCAAGTCGTAACCCTGTTCCTTGAGACGCCAGATGCGGTGCTCGACGAAATGCCACGGACCCATGTTCTCGGGCTCTTCTTGCAGCCAGACCACTTCGCGCGCTGACGGGTATGTCTTGAGTGCAGCTGTGATTTGCTCGAGCGGGAACGGATACAACTGCTCGACGCGCACGACGGC
Source organism: Ilumatobacteraceae bacterium (assembly GCA_036752105.1). Taxonomy (GTDB): domain Bacteria; phylum Actinomycetota; class Acidimicrobiia; order Acidimicrobiales; family Ilumatobacteraceae; genus UBA2093. The sequence goes on from DAIOTI010000003.1 coordinate 13,248, forward strand.
CACTTTGCTACCGCGCTTGTCTCGTTCAGCCATCGCGTCCCATGCAACCTTGCCACTGCAAAGAACGACCCTTGTGACCGCGTTCGGATCGCCAGCTCGCGGGTCGTTCAGCACTTCTTGGAAAGAACCGGTGGTGAAATGTTCGATTCGTGAGCGGCTCTCCTTCATACGAAGCGGCTGCTTTGGTGTGAAGATCACGAGCGGCTTTCGAATGTCACGGTGCAACTGACGTCGCAGCAGATGGAAGTACTGGGCTGCGGTCGTGGCGTTTGCAACCTGGATGTTGTCCTCGGCGCACATCTGCAGGAATCGTTCGATGCGTCCAGACGAATGCTCGGGGCCCTGTCCTTCGAAACCGTGCGGCAACAGCAAGACGAGTCCGTTTTGTTGATGCCACTTGTCTTCGGCTGCCACCAGGTACTGGTCGATGAGAATCTGCGCTCCGTTGATGAAGTCTCCGAACTGGGCTTCCCACATGACCAGTGCATTGCGATTGGTGTGGGCGTATCCATATTCGAAGGCGAGAGCTGCGTACTCTGACAACAGCGAGTCGTAGACCCAGAACCGACCCTTGGCGCCGCCAAGATGTTGCAGAGGAATCCAATCGTTCTCGTTCTCGTAGTCGATGAGTGCTGCATGCCGATGGCTGAACGTGCCACGACGTGAATCCTCTCCGGCGAGGCGCACGTCGAAGCCTTCCATCAGCAGTGATCCGATCGCGAACGCTTCACCTAGCGCCCATTCGCAGTCACCATCCGTGGCGTACTGTTTGGCGCGCTGCTCGAACTGACGGGCCAACTTCGGATGAGGTGTGAAGCCTTCCGGGTAGTTCGTCAACTGACTGAACACAGCATCGATGATCGAGCGGTCGACACCGGTGTTGACATGAGGCAACACTCCTGGCGGCGCCGGAGGCTTCGGCACCTTGGTGTCACGACTGACGTGAGAGCGCGCGTCATCGAGCGCGATCTGCAGTTTGCTCTGGTAGTCCTGCAGGGCCTGCTCTGCGGTTTCGAGGGTGATGTCTCCACGCTTCACCAATGTCTCGACGTAGATCTTTCGCACGCTGCGACGTTCGGCGATTGCCTTGTACATGAGCGGCTGGGTGTAGCTCGGGTCGTCACCTTCGTTGTGGCCATGCCTGCGATAACAGATCATGTCGATGACCACGTCTTTACGGAATCGTTGACGATATTCGAAGGCGAGACGTGCGACACGAACACATGCCTCCGGATCGTCGCCATTGACATGGAAGATCGGGGCCTGCACGGTCTTGGCGACATCGGTGGCATACAGCGAGGAACGTGCGAACTTCGGAGCAGTCGTGAAACCGATCTGGTTGTTCACCACGAGATGGATGGTTCCGCCCACGCGGTACCCGTTGATGTCACTCATGGCCAGACACTCAGCCACGACACCTTGTCCGGCGAATGCAGCATCACCATGGATGAGAATCGGCAACACGCTGAACGAAAGTGGCGGTTCGATCTTGTCCTGCATTGCTCGAGCCATGCCGATGACGATGCCGTCGACCGTCTCAAGGTGGCTCGGGTTCGCTGCCAGTTCCACCGGCAATGCCGCACCCTGTGCCGACTGATAATTACCTTTCGCGCCGAGGTGGTACTTGACGTCACCACTTCCCTGCACCGAATTCGGGTCGACGTGTCCTTCGAATTCGCGGAAAATAGAGTCGTAGCTCTTTCCCATGATGTTCGCGAGCACGTTGAGGCGACCGCGGTGCATCATTCCCATCACGGCATGGTCGAGTTTCTCGTCGGCAGCCGATGACAAGATCGCGTCGAGAATCGGAATCATCGACTCTGCACCTTCGAGTCCGAACCGCTTCGTACCGACGTACTTCGTGGCAAGGAACTTTTCGAACGCTTCGGCCGCATTCACGCGCTCGAGAATGCGGAGCTTTTCGTCGAGCGTGGGAGTGAACGTGACGCCCTCCACCTTCGACTGAATCCACTTCTGCTCTGCAGTGTCCTGGATGTGCATGTATTCGATGCCGATCGTGCGGCAATATGCGTCTCGAAGCACACCGAGAAGATCGTCGAGCTTCATCTTCGTGCTGCCGGCGACACCGCCAGTCAAGAATTCGCGCTCAAGATCCCAGATGGTGATGCCGTAGGTGGCAGGGTCGAGCTCGGGCGGTAACACGGGCTCTTTCCAGCGCAAGGGGTCGAGGTCTGCGATGAGGTGACCACGAACACGATGAACTCGCACGAGAGTGCTCACTTGCATCTGCTTGTGCATGAGCGACTCTTCACGGTTCAGTGGACTGACATCGGTTCGCCATTCGACTGCCTGGTACGGAATGTCGAGACTGCGGAAGATCGAATTGAAAAATTCATGCTCACCGAGCAGACATTCGTGCACGTGCTTCAGGAATGCGCCACTCTCGGCTCCTTGAATGATGCGATGGTCATAGGTGCTGGTGACCGTCACGACTTTGGAGACTCCTAGCGCATTCAGTGTCGCCTCGTCGCTGCCCTGGAATTCAGCCGGGTAGTCGATGGCGCCGACACCGACGATGACACCTTGACCCGGCATGAGCCGTGGGACCGACTGGACAGTTCCGATCATTCCCACGTTCGTGAGACTGATGGTGGCTCCCTGATAGTCGTCGACCGTCAACTTGTTGGCCTTGACCTTGCGAATGATGTCGTCGTATGCCACCAAGAACTCTGCAAATGACATCGCGTCGACCGCGCGAAGAACCGGAACAACCAATGAACGACTGCCGTCTGGCTTTTCCATGTCGACAGCAAGTCCGATGTTGACATGCGGGTTGCGCGCCACTTGCGGCTTGCCGTTTGCATCGGGCACGAACGAGTTGTTCATGTTCGGCACTGCATCTGCGATCGAACGCACGATGGCGTAAGCGATGAGGTGAGTGAACGAGACCTTGCTCAACCCATGACGCGAGCGGTAGTCGTTGACGACCTTGCGGTTGACTTCAAGCAACCGTGCAGGCACATTGCGGAAACTTGTGGCTGTCGGCACCGTGAGACTGCGCTCCATGTTGGTGACGATCGTGGCGCCGACTCCGCGGATGGGCTCTGGTGTGACGCTCGGGGCGACAGCGGGGGCTGGCGCAGTTTTCGCACCATTTGCACTCGCACCATTGGTGACCGCAGGTGCAGCCGGAGTTGCGGCACCGTCTGAACCAGTGGATGCCGATGTCCCCGGCGCGCTCGCGACAGAGGCCGCAGGCACACCATTGCCCGTCGACATGATGCTGCGATAGTCACTGAAGAACTCCCGCCATGCATCACTGACAGATGTGGGATCAGCGGTGTACTGCTCGTACATCTCCTCCACGAGCCACGAATTGGCTCCGAAATCCTGCTGTCGATCGGCGGTGTCAGTCATGTGCTGCCTCGAATGTGGTTGCGTGGACGTCGTTGTCCCGCGTCGTCAATGGTAGTTGTGAAACTTGTCCTCGCTCGTGCCACAAGAGCGCCTTCTCTGTAGATTTCGACACATGTCGGGCATTTTTTCTCACGTCAAAACCCTCACCCTCGGGGTCGGCCTCATTGCTGCCGTCGCGGCATGCGGTGGCAGCTCATCGGCACCCGCCGAAACTGTGCCCACCGGTGCACTCGTCGTGAAGGCGGTGCCGACGCTTCGCTTCGATGCCGAGCAATACGGCCCGGTGCCCGCCGGTGACATCACCTTCGGCTACGTGAACGAGGACACTGTTCGCCACACACTGATCGTGGCGAAGGACGATCAGAAGGTCCCGAATTTCAAGTTGGTGATCAACAAGAAAGGTGACGTCGACTCTGGTCCGGTCACTCTTGAGGCGGGCACCTACACCCTCATCTGCGATGTTCCTGGACACAACAACATGCGAGCCACACTCATCGTCGAGTAAGGCCACTTGCTATAGGTACAGAACTGAAAAGGACCGCCCCGTAGGGCGGTCCTTTCAATTAGTTCAAGATGATGCGAAATGTCAGGCGAGCAGCATCTCTGACAGCAGCCAGAGCACCAACCACAAGACACCACCGGTGATGAGGGCGTTCTTGTGGCTCTCGTATGGCCACAGCAACTTGTTTGTTGCTGCTGTTCCGCCGAGCAGGCCGAGGGCATTGATTTGCAGAAGGGCGATGATGACGCAGGAAACGATGAAGAACGTCCAAGCGTTGCTTGACGTCGCATCGCCGAACGCACCGCTGTAGAAGTGTGCAGCGCCGACCATGTAGAACAGCATCGAGAACGAAAAGATGAAGTTCTGACGTGACACGAGCAGTGCCTTGCGACCAGCACCAGCGGCCGACGGATCGGCTTCCTTGCCTGCGAGCACGTTCGCAGCATTTGCAACGACGACTTTCTGGTTTTTCCAGATGACCATCCACACGTTCGCGGCCATGAGGATGCCGAGCACCATCCCGACAGAAATCGCGACGTCATGTCCGATTCCGGCACTGCTGCCCTCGCCCATGAAGTTCTCGAAGTAGTTCTCCACCAAGCCGGTGATGAGAATGCCGGTCACCAATGTGGCGATGGCGGCCCAGCGGAACCACCACAACGCACGGCGAGCGATCTGGTCGATGGTGATGTTTCGAGCCTTACCTTCATCGCCGTAACCAGCGAGACCTGGCACTTGCACGAGGTTGAAGTAGTACAACAACCCAATCCAGCAGATGCCAGCCACGATGTGCAGCCACCGGAAGGCGAAGTTGCCGAGGTAGTCGCGAGTGAGAAGTTCGAGAGCAATCATTGTTGGGAATCCCCCTTGGTGATGCACCGCCTTGCAGGCGGGCGAAAAAACGGTACCACCGCATCGACAAGCCCACGGGGACTGTCGGCGGGTAGTTTGGGAGGACAGTGGCTCACGAGTTCATCTATACCTGTTACAAACTCGGCCGTTTCTACCCGCCCGACCGCACCGTGCTGGCGGACATCTCGTTGTCCTTCTACCCCGGCGCAAAAATCGGCGTCATCGGGTCGAACGGTTCGGGAAAGTCGTCGTTGTTGCGCATCATGGCCGGCATCGACGACGGCTTCTCCGGCGAGGCCCGACTGACACCCGGCTTCACCGTGGGTCTGCTCGAACAAGAACCTCAACTCGACGCTGCCAAAGACGTCCTCGGCAATGTCATGGATGGCGTTGCACCAGTGCGCGACCTGCTCGCGCGTTACGAAGAGGTCATGGCCATGTGGGGCGACCCCGACGCGGACTTCGAAAAGGTAGGCGCACTCCAGGCCGAGTTGGAAGACAAGATCGCCGCTGCCGATGCG
>DAIOTI010000004.1:0-18287 GCA_036752105.1 Ilumatobacteraceae bacterium
CACCATTCCTGTCATGGCGAAGGCGCGCATCGGTCACTTCGTTGAAGCCCAGATTCTCGAGGCCCTCGGCGTCGACTTCGTCGACGAGTCAGAAGTGTTGACACCTGCCGATGAGGCGCACCACATCGACAAGTTCGCATTCACAGTGCCGTTCGTGTGCGGTGCCACGAATCTCGGGGAAGCGCTTCGACGTATTTCTGAAGGTGCCTGCATGATTCGCTCAAAGGGCGAGGCCGGTACAGGAAACATCGTCGAAGCCGTGCGACACCTTCGCTCGATACTCGGAGACATTCGCAAGATCACCCAGGCCGATTCCGCTGAACTCTTCGATTGGGCCAAGCGGCTTCAAGCTCCACTTCCGCTCGTACAGGAACTCGCTGAAACCGGCAAGTTGCCCGTGCCGTTGTTTTGCGCCGGTGGAATCGCAACTCCAGCCGATGCCGCACTCGCGATGCAACTTGGTGCTGAAGCGGTGTTCGTCGGTTCTGGCATCTTCAAGAGTGCCGACCCTGCGCCACGTGCAAAGGCAATCGTCGAAGCAACCACCAATTTCCGCGACGCCCACATCCTCGCGAAAGTGAGCCGAGGTCTCGGTGCCCCGATGACTGGTATCGGTATGGACGCAGTGAACGAGCGCTACGCCGAGCGTGGCTGGTAACAGCGAGCGTCTGTCAGTATGACTGCGAGGCCCCCAGGTGAATGTGCGAGTCGGAGTACTTGCGGTTCAAGGAGCATTTCTCGCTCACGCTGAAGTTCTCAGCGACCTAGGCGTAGGCGCCGTTGAAGTTCGCCAGCCGTCACATCTCGAAGGTCTAGATGCGATCGTGTTGCCCGGCGGTGAGTCGAGCACGATGTCAAAGCTCTTGGTGTCGACTGGGCTCTGGGATCCTCTCGAGGCGTTGTTGCACGACGGCCTACCCGTGTTCGGAACGTGCGCCGGAATGATTCTCCTCGGCACATCGATTCTCGACGGTCGCGCCGACCAGTCAAGTTTCGGTCTCATCGATATTGCGGTTCGGCGCAATGCCTACGGACGTCAAGTCGACAGTTTCGAGGCCGACATCGACACTGCAGTCGGGCAGTTTCACGGCGTCTTTATTCGCGCACCGCGCATCGAGGCAATGGGGGCCGACGTCGAGGTTCTCGGATCTCACAACGACGATGCGGTCATCGTGCGACAAGGCACGGCACTTGCCGCTGCGTTCCATCCCGAGTTGAGCGGAGATGTCCGTTTGCATCAGTTCTTTCTCTCTCATGTCGCGGGTCTCGCGCCTGCGACAATCGACACGATGACAAAGGGGTTGTGACCGTATGTCCGGACATTCCAAATGGGCAACCATCAAACACAAGAAGGGCGCCGCCGATAAAGCGCGCGGGAAGTTGTTCGCCAAGCTGGCACGACAGATCGAAGTCGCCGCACGTCAAGGTGGGGGTGACATCGACTCGAACGCTTCACTTCGCACGATGGTGCTGAAAGCCAAGGCCGCGCAGATGACGAAAGACGCGATTGATCGAGCTGTCAAGCGAGGTATCGGAGAGACGTCGGGCGCTTCTTATGAATCAATCACGTACGAGGGGTACGCACCCGGGGGAGTGGCGGTTCTCATCGACGTTCTCACGGACAATCGGAATCGAACTGCTTCAGATGTCCGCAGCATCTTCTCGAAATTTGGTGGAGCCATGGCAGAGCCCGGAGCTGTCGGCTGGCAATTCTCGCGTCGCGGGGTCATCTTCATCGGTGGTTCTGTCTCGGAGGACGATGTCATGGTGGCAGCACTTGAAGCCGGTGCGGACGACGTGTCGCAAGACGGTGGCTTGTGGAAAGTGATGACTGATCCGTCGATTGTCTATGAAGTGAAGGACAAACTTGATTCGGCCGGTCTCGACGTGCAGTCGGCCGAGAGCACGATGGTGTCGTCCAACACCATCGATGTCTCGGACAAAGATGATGCGCGGAATATTCTCCGAATCATGGACGCGCTAGAAGACAACGATGACGTACAAGACGTGTATGCCAATTTCGACATCGACGAGTCCATCATGCAGGAGGTCGGATGATGGCAGTTGCAGTCGGAGACATCGCACCGGACTTCACGCTCCCTGGCACAGGTGGCACATATTCGCTGTCCCAGTTTCGAGGGCGACCCGTGGTGTTGGTCTTCTATCCGGGTGACGACACGCCCGTGTGTACGAAGCAGCTGAACACCTATAACGACGATCTCTCTGAGTTCACTCAAGTCGGCGCGCAGGTGCTCGCAATCTCGGCTCAGGACATGGCGAGCCACGACACGTTTGCCGCCAAACATGGGTTCGGCTTTCCGTTGTTGGCTGACACCGACAAGGCGGTCGCTCAGCTGTACGGCACGGTCGGACCCTTGGGGTTTCCCCGCCGAAGCGTGTTCGTCGTCGACGGCGCTGGCATCGTGATCTACGCCCCCCGCGCCATTGCCGGGCTCACCTTTCGTCCGGTGGCGGAAATCATCGAAGCAATCGGGCGGGCCAGTTCGTAGAACCATCTCCCATGGATGACCTAGATGCACCACGCATCGGGCCCCCGCCGGTACAATACGAACTTGTGTTCGCCCCTTCGTCCTCAGCGCAGCCGGGTGTGGGCTCTGGTCCGGCACCTCGGCGAGTCTTGGGGGTCGACCCTGGCCTCACGCGCTGTGGATACGCGGTACTCGAGGCCCGCGGGGCCACAGTGATTGGTGTCATCAGTCTCGGGGTCATCACCACGTCGCGTGACCATGAAGTTCCTCACCGGCTCGCAGAACTCCACCAAGAACTGACCGCGTTGTTCGATGAATGTCAACCCGCCGAGGTCGCGGTCGAGCGCGTGTTTTTCCAGAACAATGTACGTACCGCCATGTCGGTTGGTCAGGCAAGTGGAGTGGCTTTGTCGCTGGCGGCGCTTCGAGGGCTGAATGTGCAGCAGTACACGCCTAGTCAGGTCAAAGATGCAGTTGCGGGGTGGGGCGGCGCTGACAAGTCCCAAGTGCAGCGCATGGTGCAGGCACGGCTTGGTCTGTCACGTCCTCCGCACCCTGCTGATGCCGCCGATGCTGCTGCTATCGCGCTCTGCCACATCGCATGCTCGAGCTCGCTCCTCAACTCTCACCGTCCACGAGGCGTCGCATGATCGGGTCGTTGCGTGGATGCGTTCTCGAACGTCGTCATCCAAACGTGGTGTTGTTCGAAGTCGGAGGCGTCGGATATCTCTGTGCAGTGACACCGGCGACTTTCGCCGAACTCGAGCCGACGACTAGCGCATTTCTCCATGTCCACCATCACATTCGTGAAGATGCGCAGACGCTCTACGGTTTTCTCAGTCGCGACGAGAAGGACACATTCGAGCTGCTCATCTCAGTGCACGGAGTCGGGCCGTCGCTGGCACTGTCGATTCTCGCGGTTCATTCGCCGCACTCCTTGGTCGACGTCGTCGCAACCGCCGATGTGTCTGCACTCACACTGGTACCAGGGGTCGGCAAGAAAACGGCCGAACGATTGCTGGTCGAATTGAAGAGCAAGATCACGAGCAACGCTCTCGACGATGTGTCTGGACGGACAAGTTCGCCCACGTCGATTGTCGGATCCGTGAGAGAAGCACTCGTCGGGCTCGGTTACGGCAACGAAGAAATTCGCGATGTGTTGCGCGACATCGGTTCGGCGGGCGATGCAGAGTCGTTGTTGCGCGATGCGCTTGCGAGCCTGGGGGCACGACGTGCGTGAGGAATTTCTCGATCCAGGTCTTCATCATGACCATGAGGCGTCCGAAGAAGCTGGCTTGCGTCCTCGCGAACTCGATGAGTTCGTCGGTCAGCAAGAGCTGAAGAACCACCTTGACATCGTGTTGGGTGCTGCTCGTCAGCGCGGTGAAGCAGCCGACCACATTTTGCTTGCGGGCCCTCCCGGACTTGGAAAGACCACCATGGCAGGCATCGTCGCCGCTGAAATGGGAGTCGCGCTTCACGTCACCTCAGGTCCCGCGCTTGAACGCGCCGGTGATCTCGCCGCCATTCTCACCAAGTTGGGCCACCGTGACGTGTTGTTCATCGACGAGATTCATCGTTTGTCGCGGGTCGTGGAAGAGATCTTGTATCCAGCGATGGAAGATTTTCAGATCGACATCGTCGTCGGCAAGGGCCCTGCAGCCTCGTCAATTCGGCTCACATTGCAGCCGTTCACGCTCGTCGGAGCCACGACACGCACGGGCATGATCACGGGTCCGCTTCGCGACCGATTCGGTCTCGTTGCGCGACTCGAGTACTACTCAACGACAGAACTAGAACTCATCGTGACGCGGGCTGCCTCGATTCTCGGCGTCACCATCGAAGCCAGTGGCGCCAGCGAAATAGCGCGGCGAAGCCGAGGTACGCCGCGCATCGCTAACCGACTACTTCGACGTGTGCGCGACTTTGCAGAAGTGCGAGCCGATGGTCGCATCACCACTCAAGTGGCTCTAGAGGCACTGGAGCTTTTCGGTGTCGATGACATCGGGCTCGACAAAGTAGACCGTGCAATTCTGAAAGCACTGTGTACACAATTCTCTGGTGGGCCAGTTGGTCTTTCGACTCTCGCAATTGCAGTCGGCGAGCAGCCCGAAACAATCGAAGACGTGTATGAGCCGTTTCTCATCCAAAATGGCCTAATCCAACGAACGCCACGCGGTCGAGTAGCCACGGACGCCTCGTGGCGATATGCGGAGGCGCCGTAGCCTTTCCTCGTGCAACTGAGCGACATCGACTACGTGCTTCCCGAGTCGCTCATTGCGCAACGCCCCATCGAGCCGCGCGACGCTGCGCGCTTGCTAGTCGACCAGGGGGCAGCCGAACCTGAGCACAAGAGCGTGCGTGATCTCACCGAGTTCCTGCACGATGGTGACCTTCTCGTTGTCAATGACACACGCGTGTTGCCGGCCCGGCTCAATCTCACGCGCACAACTGGCGGAGCCGCCGAAGTGCTGCTTCTCGAGCCACTCACCACCGACCATGTGTCATGGGAAGCGCTCATTCGACCGGCACGAAAGCTGAAAGAGGGAGAACATCTCACGTGGTACGGAAAGCCAGTGGTTCGAGTAGGAGAGAGACAGAGCTCAGGCGACACGTTTCGCATCGACATTCTCGATACAGACCCGCTTGCACGCATCGCATCGTCGGGAACGATGCCGCTCCCGCCGTACATACGCGCATCCATCGAAGACCCTGAGCGATACCAAACGGTCTACGCACGTGAGCCGCGATCTGCAGCAGCGCCGACAGCGGGTCTTCATTTCACCGAGGATCTACTCGCGTCGATAGCGGCCCGCGGTGTCCAAGTGGCTCGTGTCGAGTTGGTCGTGGGTCTCGACACCTTCAAACCGGTGACTGCGGAGAACCCTCTCGACCATCGCATTCACAGTGAGATCTACCGTGTCGGTCAAGATGTTCTCGATGCGTGTAGGTCTGCGCGCCGCGTGGTGGCAGTCGGCACCACCGCTACCCGCGCACTCGAGTCCGCAGCGACATTCGGCCGACTCGATGGTCGGACCGAGTTGTTCATCACGCGTGGTTATGAGTGGAAGGTCGTCGACATGTTGATGACGAATTTCCACATGCCATGCACATCCTTGCTCTTGTTGGTGGATGCCTTCGTCGGGTCTCGGTGGCGCCGTTTGTACGAAGCGGCAATCAACGAGAAGTACCGGTTCTTGTCTTTTGGTGATGCGATGTTGCTTGACAGACATCTGAAGGCAGGTAGCTGATGCATATCGCCTCATTCAAACAGGAGGCATGTGACGGATCGGCACGTGCCGGCACGGTGACACTTGCTCGTGGCACCTATCGCACCCCGTGTTTCATGCCGGTGGGTACGCGCGGGGCTGTGAAATATTTGAGTGCGATCGATTACGAGGCGCTTGGCGCCGAGATCGTGCTCGGGAACACCTACCACCTCATGTTGCGACCAGGTGCAGAAGTGGTGGAACAAATGGGTGGCCTCGGGGCATTCGCTGCGTGGAAGGGTTTGACGCTCACTGACTCGGGTGGCTTTCAAGTCTTCTCTCTCGATCCGAAAGTCGACGACGACGGTGTCACGTTTCGCTCGACCTATGACGGATCCACCCATCGATTCACGCCCGAGATCGCAGTTGATGTGCAGCAACGTCTTGGAGCCGACATTCAAATGGTGCTCGACGTATGTCCACCATTGCCGTCATCTGCAGATGTGGTTCGTCTCGCACTTGAGCGCACAAACGCGTGGGCGACGCGAGCACGTGGAAGCCATGTACGTAAAGATCAGAGCCTGTTCGGAATCGTTCAAGGTGGCATCAGCGAGGTAATGAGGGCTGAGAGTGCGAAACGAACTGTCGAGCTCGAATTTGACGGATACGGGATCGGTGGATTGTCGGTTGGAGAGACTCGTGCAGAGATGTTGCCGGCCCTAGCGGCAGCGATCGAGCATTTGCCACATGAGAGACCTCGCTATCTCATGGGGGTAGGTGACCCTGCGTCGCTCGTGGAGGCCGTCGCACTTGGTGTCGACCAATTCGACTGCGTGCTACAGACCAGACTTGGTCGGCATGGCACCGCACTGACCTCGACAGGAAAAGTCCACCTGAAGAACGCTTCGCATAAGGTGGCCGATGCACCGATCGATGAGAACTGCTCTTGTTGGGTGTGTGAACGGCACAGTCGCGCCTATGTCAGGCATCTTTTCCAAGTCGGCGAGCCAACCGCCAGTCGGCTGGTGTCGGTTCACAACATCGCATGGACCTTGAATCTGATGGCGGACATGCGGCGCGCCATCTGTGACCGGACGTTTGAGGCCCTCCGTGCCGACATCCTGACCGTCTGGGGATAGTGCTGCACCTATAGGATTCGTCCTCGTGCATCTCGCAGTTTTCGCCTCTGGTTCGTCATCGAGCAGCGGGGGCTCGGCCCTCTTTCAGTTGTTCTTCTTCGGCGCCATCTTCGTGGCCATGTATTTCTTGTTGCTTCGGCCACAACGTCGTCGCCTTCGCGAAACCCAGAATCTGCAGAGCAGCCTTGCGGTCGATGACGAGGTCGTGTTGTCCTCCGGAGTGATCGGATTCATCTCGGCCATCGACGGTGATGTGCTGTGGCTCGACATCGCTGAAGGAGTCGAAGTAAGAGTCTTGAAGTCTGCGGTGGCCCGCAAGATCGACACGTCGCGTGAGGCAGCCGGCGGCGAACCCAAGCCGGACGAATCCAAGTAATCGACGCTCCATGCGCCGCAGACTTCTTGTTCCCCTTATCTCAGTTCTCGTCATCGCCTTCGGTGGTCTGACGGCAAACCTGATTGCAGGTAACGCACCCGCGCTCGGTCTCGACCTGCAAGGTGGAGTGTCGGTCACCTTGCAGCCGGTGGGGGAGTACGAGGCAAATGCTCTCGACGTCGCCGTCGAAATCATCCGCCAACGAGTCGACTCTCTCGGTGTCGCCGAACCCGAGATCATTCGGCAAGGTGGCACGGTCGTCGTGAACCTCCCCGGCGTGAAGGATCAGCAGAGCGCTCTCGAGCTCGTGGGAAGAACTGGCGAGTTGACATTGCGTCCGGTCATACAGATGGGCACCGTTTCGTCCACGACAACTGTCGCTGGCGCCACGAGCACAACTGTCGCAGGTGCACCTAGCACGACCGTCGATGCTGTGACGTCGACCAGCGTCGTTCAACAGACGACCACGACCGCGGGCGATGTTGCCACCGGTCCCGGAAGCGCGCGACGTGCAGCGACGACGACAGTTCCGTCGACAGATTCGACGTTGCCTGTTGCGTCCGACACCACTGCACCTGCCGCTGTCGACGCTGCAGCTCCTGCAACGACCTCAGCTCAGCCACAGTTGGCTGAAGGTCAGGAGATTCTTGCTGACAAGGACGGATCGTTCGTGTATCTCGTCGGCCCTGTGGCAGCAACCGGTGAAGTGTTCGAAAACGATGCAAGTGCCGAGATTCAGAACGGGTCTTGGGTCGTGGTCGTCACCTTGCGCAGTGGTGCGATAGGCGAGGATCAGTGGAATGCAGTCGCTACACAATGCTTCAACAAGGCCGAGACCTGCCCCACCCAGCAACTCGCAATTGTGTTGGACGGCGAAGTGATCTCAGCCCCTGTCGTGCAGGAGCCGACGTTCACTGGTGGAAGTGTGCAGATCAGCGGTGACTTCAGCGAGAGCGAAGCGCGTCAACTCGCGAAGATCCTCGAGTTCGGTGCTGTTCCGGTGAAGTTCGATGCACCGACAGCACAAGCCGTGTCGGCGACCCTAGGTACTGACTCGCTTCGAGCGGCAGTGGTGTCTGGAGCCGTCGGCGTGTTGCTGGTGTTGCTGTATCTGTTCTTGTACTACCGGCGTATAGCCCTGGTGGTGCTGCTCGGATTGGCCGTATCCGGGTCTCTTCAGTGGAGTGTCATCTCGTGGTTGTCGCGAACGAATGGACTTGCGCTCACGCTTGCTGGTACCGCCGGAATCATCTTGTCGGTCGGTGTCACCGTCGACTCCTATGTGGTCTTTTTTGAAAAGCTGAAAGACTCGCTTCGTTCGGGCCGACGCCTGAAGAACTCTGCGCAGCGTGAATTCACAGCTGCGTGGCGAACCATCTTGGTGGCTGACACCGTGTCGCTCATCGGTGCCACAGTGTTGTGGTGGCTGACGGTCGGTGCTGTCCGCGGGTTTGCCTTTTTCCTTGGTCTTTCGACTCTCATCGACATGGTCATCGCGTACTTCTACACACGGCCAATGGTTCTGTTGCTGGCGCGAACCCGATTCCTCAATTCAGCAAGCGTGCTCGGCGTGAAACGCGTCGAGGCGGATTCAGCGGCAGGGGGTGTGTGATGGCCGGTCTGTGGAATCGTCTGTACTCCGGCACGACCACGGTCGACTTTTACGGCAAGCGTAAGGTCGGCTTCGTCTTCTCGGCGGTTCTTGTCGTCATCACCTTGGGGTCATTGGTCGGTCGAGGCATCAACCTCGGCATTGACTTCACCGGTGGTATCGCGTGGGAAGTGAAGCAGTCGTCTGAACTGACCGTAGATACGGCGCGCGAGGTGCTTGAAGCAAACAACATCGAAACTGCGAACGCCAAGATTCAAACCATCGACTCTGGCGAAGCTGCTCGTGTTCGAATCCAGGTCGAGGATCAGCCAGAAAATGTCGCATTGGCAGTGAAAAAGGCCCTTGCTGAAAAGGCAGACGTCGATGTCAACGAGGTCAGCCAATCATCGGTGAGCAGTACCTGGGGTCGCAGCATCACTGAGAAGGCGGCGTGGGCGCTGTTGTGGTTCTTCCTGCTCGTCACCGCCTTCATCATCTGGCAGTTCGAATTCAAGATGGCCATCGGCGCACTCGCTGCAGTGGTGCACGACATCATCATCAGCGTCGGTGTGTACTCGTTGACTGGTTTTGAGATGACACCAGCGACGGTGGTGGCATTCCTCACGATTCTCGGATATTCGCTCTACGACACGATCGTCGTGTTCGACCGAGTGCGCGAGAACACCGAGATGTACTCCGGGAGCAAAGTGTCCTACGGCGACATCGTCAATGTGTCGATGAACCAAGTTCTGATGCGCTCACTGAACACCAGCATCTCGGCGCTCTTGCCGGTGGTGAGCCTGCTCGTACTCGGATCGGTTGTCATGGGCGCCGTCGCGCTACAAGAGTTCGCCATTGCTCTTCTCGTCGGGCTTGCGACAGGTGCTTACTCTTCCATCTACATCGCAACTCCGATTCTTGGTGTGTTGAAAGAGCGCGAAACAAAGTACGCCGCCATGAAGGGCGAGTTGTCTCGCGGCGCCGACATGGGGCGCATGATCGCACGAGGCATGACCACCACCAGTCGCACGCGTTCCGTGGCTTCGTCCGAGAAGCCGGTGGCAGAGCGCACGCCGGTGACCGAGTCGTTGGTCGATGCGTCGGTCATTCTCAGTCATCCGCCTCGCCCGCGAAAGAAGCGCCAACGCTGAGGACGAGGCTCGCCGGTAGCCTTGGCTCATGGCGACTGTCGACAGAGTTCTCCCGTGGCGGAGACACCACAGTGCGCCTATCGAGGAGCTGGCTCCGCTACTCACCGCGTATCGATCGCGACACCCAAAAGCCCCTGTAGCGCTCATCAACAAGGCCTACGAGGCCGCACGCGAAGCGCATCAGCAGCAGCATCGCTCGAGCGGAGAGTCGTACATCAATCATCCGATAGCTGTCGCACGAATCGTCGCCGACCTCGGCCTCGACGAGGTGTCGCTTGCCGCAGCCCTTCTGCACGACGCCGTGGAGGACACCGACATCACGCTTGACGATGTTGAGCGTGAATTTGGTCAGCAAGTTGCTGCCATCGTCGACGGCGTAACGAAGCTAGATCGCCTCCGGTTCGACTCGAAGGAAGAGCAGCAGGCGGCAACCATGCGCAAGATGCTGGTGGCGATGGCAAAGGACATACGCGTCCTTGTCATCAAGCTTGCAGACCGGCTCCACAACATGCGCACGCTTGCTGCCGTTCCCCTCGACAAGCAACAGAGAGTCGCACAGGAGACACTTGACATCTATGCGCCGCTCGCGCATCGCCTCGGTATGCAAGAGATGAAGCAACATCTCGAAGACTTGGCATTTGCATCGTTGTACCCGAAGCGGTTTGCGGAACTTGATCATCTTGTCGCAACGAGAACTCCGGAGCGTGACGTCTACCTTGCACGTGCAGTTGCCGAGGTGAGGAAACGTCTGACGGGTGTCGGTATCACGGCAGATGTCACCGGACGTGGAAAACATTTGTGGAGCATCTACGAAAAGATGGTGCAGAAAGACCGAGAGTTCGACGAGATCTTCGATCTCGTCGCGTTGCGCATCATCGTCGACAGCGTGAAGGATTGTTACGGCGCACTCGGGTCGATCCACGGACAATGGAAGCCTGTGGTGGGTCGGTTCAAGGATTACATCGCGATGCCGAAGTTCAATCTCTACCAGTCGCTGCACACCACGGTCATCGGTCCTGAAGGTCGACCACTCGAAGTGCAGATTCGCACGAGGGAAATGCACCACCGGGCTGAATGGGGAGTTGCTGCGCACTGGGCATACAAGGACGGAAGTGATCCTGCCGACATCGATTGGCTGGGACGCATCATCGACTGGCAATCCGAGACCGACGACCCGACCCAGTTCATGGAGAACCTGAAGTCTGACCTTGAACAGGAAGAGGTGTTTGTCTTCACTCCAAAAGGTCGTGTCATCACCCTTCCCGTCGAGTCGACACCAGTGGACTTCGCGTACGCGGTGCACACCGAAGTAGGGCACCGCTGTATCGGTGCGCGAGTGAACGGCCGACTCGTGTCACTCGATCATCGTCTTCGCTCGGGTGACTCATGTGAGGTATTCACTTCGAAGGTGGAAGATGCCGGTCCGTCGCGCGATTGGCTCGGGTTTGCGGTCTCGCCACGAGCGCGCAACAAGATTAGGCAGTGGTTTTCGCGAGAGCGACGTGAAGACGCCATCGAAGCTGGCCGAGAAGAACTTGTTGCAGAGTTCCGCCGCGAGGGTCTTCCGGTGCAACGCATCTGGGAGTCAGATGCGTTCCTACGAGAAGTCGAGTCACACAACTACACCGAACTTGATGCGCTGCTGGCGGCAGTAGGGGAAAACCACGTGTCAGCACGAGGTTTGGCTCAGCGTGTGGCGCGTGCGATGCGTGGCGATCATGGCGACGAACGCTTGTCGGTCACCAATCGTGTCGACCGTATCGACCATGGTCGTCGTGGAGCTAGCGGCATTCATGTCGAGGGAATGGATGACGTCCTCGTCAGGCTCTCTCGATGCTGTACGCCCATGCCTGGTGACGAAATCATCGGATTCGTCACAAAGGGTCGCGGGGTCAGCGTTCATCGTGACGATTGCGCAAATGCTTTGTCGTTGTCAGCTGACCACTCTGGTCGACTCATCGATGTCGAATGGTCAGGTCCCGTTGAAGGCGCTCGTTTCAGAGCCGGAGTCGAAGTCGTCGCACTCGATCGCTCGCGACTCTTGCGCGATGTCTCGAATGCATTGTCCGATCAACATGTGAACATCGTGGCGTGCAACACACTGACAGGCGCCGATCGTGTGGCCAAGATGCGCTTCGAGTTCGAACTCGCCGACCCGAACCACCTGGAATCGGTGCTGCGAACCATCAAGGCGATCGACGCCGTGTACGACGCTTATCGCATCGTTCCGGGCGGGGGCGCGGACTAGCCTTCGCACGTGCCCGTCTTCCAAACAAGCCCTGGTACCAGGGACATCATGCCGCCCGATGCGGCGCGCTGGAGACGATTCTCAGATGTCTTTTCGTCCGTCGTCGAATCCGCCGGATATTCCTGCATCATTCCGCCGATGTTCGAAGACATCGGAGTCTTTCGACGTCTGGGCGAAGCCACGGATGTCGTCACCAAGGAGATGTACGACTTCGAAGACAAAGGTGGTCGACATGTCGCGCTCAGGCCAGAGCAGACTGCGAGTGTGTGCCGTGCGTTTGCCCAGCACCGCCCGCCGACACCCTGGAAGGTGTGGTACTCGGGCCCCAATTTTCGCTATGAAAAGGCGCAGGCCGGACGGTATCGCCAGTTTGATCAAGTCGGTATCGAAGTGCTGGGTACCGATGATCCAGACATCGACGTCGAGGTCATCTTCCTTGGCTGGGACTTTTATCGGCGGCTAGGACTGTCGAACGTGACGCTGATGTTGAATTCGCTCGGAGACACGGATGATCGGCAGCGATACGTCGATGCGCTGGAGATCTATTTCAACGACGTGAAAGAAACCTTGTCCGAAGAAGCACAACGCACGCTCGAGAAGAATCCTCTGAGGGTTCTTGACTCGAAGCGCGAACAAGACAAAGTGGTCATCGAAGGTGCACCACTGCTCAAGGATTTTCTCAGTGAAGATGCGAGCGCTCACTTCGAGCGCGTGTGCGAAGGCTTGCGTGAGCTCGACGTTCCGTTCGTGGTGAACGACCGACTCGTGCGTGGCCTGGACTACTACCGCCGCACGACATTTGAGTTCGTTTCCACCGCTCTCGAGTCCGCACAGAACGCCGTAGGTGGCGGCGGGCGATATGACGGGTTGGTGGAAGAGTTAGGTGGTCCTCCGACTCACGGCATCGGATTTGCACTCGGAGTTGACAGAACCTTGTTGGCGTGTGATGCCGAAGGGGTATTCACCGCAACGTCAGAGTCGGTCGATGTTTTCGTGGTCGACGTTGTCGATGGCCGCCATGCGCGTGGTCTCAGTCATGATCTTCGACGCCACGGGTTTTCTGCGGATCGAGCATTCGATGGTCGGAGCATGAAGAGCCAGATGAAGGCTGCCGACCGGAGCGGTGCGAAAGTCGCAGTCATCGTGGGTCAAGACGAGGTGTCAGCAGGAACATGCGTCGTGCGTCGTCTCGATTCTTCAGACCAGGTTGTCATTCCCCGTGCCGACCTCGTTGACTATCTCGGGTCTATCGGACTCAAACCCTCTACTGAAACGGCGTGACACCATGACGCAGCGCTATGCGGCGACGACCTTGCGAACCCACACGTGCGGAGACTTGCGCGCGGAACACATCGGTCAGACAGTGTCTCTGTGTGGATGGGTAGCCAAGCGGCGTGAGCATGGTGAGAAATTGGCGTTCGTCGATCTGCGAGATTTCTCCGGAGTCGTGCAATGTGTGGTCGATAACGACGTGGATGTCCGGAGCGAGTGGGTGGTGCGAGTGACTGGCGTGGTCCGCGCTCGGCCCTCAGGCACTGAGAATGCGACACTCGCGACCGGCCAGGTGGAAGTGGGCGAATGTCGTGTAGAGGTGCTGAACATCGCAGAGCCACCGCCGTTTCCGATAGATGCGCGTGCAGATGAGGTCGATGAAGGAATACGACTGCGTCACAGATACCTAGATATTCGCCGTGAACGCATGCAGCGGAATCTTCGCGTTCGAGCACGAGTCAATTCGTCCATTCGTGGGGCAATGGAGAAGCAGGGTTTTGTAGAGGTAGAGACCCCATTTCTCATGCCTTCGACGCCAGAGGGTGCTCGCGAGTTTCTCGTGCCGTCACGAAAAGAACCCGGCTCATTCTTCGCCTTGCCACAATCGCCGCAACTGTGGAAACAGTTGCTGATGGTCGCTGGAGTCGATCGCTACTACCAAATTGCCCGTTGTCTGCGCGACGAAGACTTGCGAGCCGATCACCAATACGAGTTCATGCAGCTCGATGCTGAGATGTCATTCGTGACGCAGGACGACGTGCTCGCAGCAATCAGCGAAGCCGTGATGGCTGCAGCGGAGTCTGTGACCGGTGTTCGACCGCCAGAAATCGAGCGCATCACTTGGCGTGAGGCAATGGAGCGCTTCGGAGTCGACAAGCCCGACCTTCGCTTCGGAATGGAACTCGTGGAGTTGACCGACATCTTTTCTGCAACCGAGTTCAAGGCTTTCGCCGGAGCAGCATCGATCAAGGCTGTTCGGGTGGATGCAGCGACATACCCAGAGCAAGCGTCGTACGGTCGAAACAAACTCGATGCGTTGACCGACCGGGCGAAGAAACTCGGAGCAAAAGGCCTCGTGTGGTTGAAGGTCGGCGCTGACGGACAGGTCGAATCTCCTGTCGCCAAGTTCCTGTCCGATGTCGAGCGGTCGGGGCTTCTCGTGCGCACGCAGGCCACCGACGGTGACTTGGTGCTCGTCGTGGCAGATGAATGGGCCACGACATGCGAAGTCTTGGGTCAACTTCGAAATGACATCGGGCGACCGCCGGTGCATGAGGGTCCGTACCGTTATGTATGGGTCGTCGAGTTTCCGTTGTTCGTCGGAGCCGATCCCAACACGGGTCGTCCACGTCCAGGACATCATCCGTTCTGTCATCCGCATCCCGATGACATCGAGAAGTTCGAGTCTGATCCGTTGTCAGTGAGAGCTCTCGCTTATGACTTGGTGTTGAACGGCTGGGAGTTGGGAAGTGGTTCGATTCGAATTCATGAGCCCGAGCTACAGCGCAAGGTCTTCAATGCGCTCGGTATTTCGGACGAAGAAGCAGATCGTCGTTTCGGCTTCTTCTTGCAACCGTTCAAATACGGTGCACCACCGCACGGCGGCTTTGCCTTCGGAATCGACAGATTGACCGCGATACTTGCCGGCGAGGAGAACATTCGCGAGGTCATCGCATTTCCAAAGACTCAAAGTGGCGCAGACCCGATGACGAACGCGCCGACGCCGGTCGATCCCGGTCAGCTCGCCGAATTGGGTCTCAGACTTCTTCCGCCACCAGCTCAGTGAGCGACATGAGCGGAGAGACGCTGTTTGATTCTGCAGCTGCAGATCGACTGCGTGAACGTGCTCCGCTCGCTGCTCGGATTCGTCCACGTACGTTGGATGATGTTGTCGGTCAGGAACACCTAGTGGGTGTCGGTCGCCCGTTGCGGTTGCTGGTCGAGCGCGATGCACTCACCTCGGTCTTGTTCTGGGGGCCGCCCGGGACCGGCAAGACCACGCTCGCAGAAGTGGTCGCACTCACCACATCCCGCTACTTCGTGCGACTGTCGGCCGTCTCGTCTGGCGTGAAAGATGTCCGTGAAGCAATCGACGGTGCGCGCGAGAGGCTCGGAATCTCCGGTCAATCCACCATCGTGTTCATCGACGAGATCCATCGTTTCTCGCGAAGCCAACAAGACGCCTTGTTGCCCGCAGTCGAGAACGGAACAATCACACTCATCGGCGCGACCACTGAGAATCCGATGTTCGAGGTGAACTCTCCGTTGCGCAGTCGATCGACGTTGTTTCGTCTTGAGCCGCTCTCCCGGTCCGCAGTCACGGCGCTTCTGTCGCGGGGCCTTCGAGCACTCGGACAGGAGGCGGCTTCAGGTGTCATCGAACTCATCGCGACTCGCTGCGTGGGAGATGGTCGAGCAGCACTGACGGCCCTAGATGTGGCGTCAGCAATCGCCGGGGACGGTCACATCACTCTTCAGGCTGCTGAAGCGGCGCTTTCAACAAGTGCACAGCGATACGGACAAGATGATCACTACGACGTGGTCTCTGCATTCATCAAGAGCATCCGCGCATCTCAAGTCGATGCTGCGCTCCATTGGTTGGCACGAATGCTCGAGGCAGGGGAGGATCCGCGATTCATTGCTCGACGTCTCGTCATCCTCGCGAGTGAGGACATTGGTCTTGCAGATTCACAATCGCTGGTGATCGCAGTTGCTGCTTCTCATGCCGTCGAACATGTGGGATTGCCCGAGGCACAATTGAATTTGGCGCATGCAGTCGTCTATCTCAGTCGCGCGCCAAAGAGCAATGCCGTGGCCCGGGCAATCTGGACAGCACGTGAGGACATTCGTTCTGGTCTGGTGGGTGAAGTTCCATCCCATCTCCGCGATTCGCACTATTCGGGGGCGAGTCAGTTGGGGCATGGAGATGGATACATCTCGCCCCACGAGGACCCTTCGGCTGCCGAGCATCTGACGTATGTGCCAGAGGAATTGAGGGGTCAGCGGTACTACCGTGAGGGTCAATGACGAAGAGATTGTTCTGGTTCGTGCTTGGCCTCGTCAGCGGTGTGGCGCTCGTGTCGTGGAGCAAGAAGAAGGCGAATGCGGTTGCCGACAAAGTCGCAGATGCACTCACCCCTGAAAACGTCGTCGAAGTGGCCGCCGAGGGTGTCGTTCGTGTCGTTCGGAGGTTGGGTGAGGTCGTCGGTGCGGCAATCGTCGCTTTGTCGTCGGCGTGGCGCAAAACAGACACCGAAGGACAAGCAGTCGACCGATAAATTGACGGTCTATGTCATCAGGCCAGTCACCGCGCTCCGCTGACGACCTGAGGCGAGCGTTCTCCGGATTCTTTGAATCCAGAGGTCACACGAACGTTGCATCAGCAAGTCTCATTCCCCACGATCCCACCTTGCTGTTCACCGTTGCCGGCATGGTGCCATTCAAGCCTTTCTTCGTCGGTGACGAGGTTGCTCCGTACAGCAGGGCAGTCAGCGTCCAGAAGTGCGCGCGCGCTGGCGGTAAGCACAATGACCTCGACGAGGTCGGTCGCACCACACGCCACTTGGTGTTCTTCGAGATGCTCGGAAATTTCAGTTTCGGTGACTATTTCAAGAGCGATGCAATTCCCTGGAGTTGGGAATTGGTGACAGAAGTGTTTGGTCTGGACGGTGACAGGTTATGGATCACCGTTCACGACAGCGATGATGAAGCTGAACAAATCTGGCATGAGGAAGTCGGTGTGCCGATGGAACGCATCCAGCGCCTCGGCGACAAAGACAATTTCTGGCAGATGGGCGAGACCGGCCCGTGTGGACCATGTTCAGAGATTCACATCGATCGTGGACCGAGTTTCGGTCCCGAAGGCGGACCACTCAACGACCCGGCTGGTGACCGATTTCTTGAGTTCTGGAACTTGGTCTTCATGCAGTACAACCAGTCGTCAGACGGGTCACGTACTCCACTTCCGCGGCCGAGCATCGACACTGGCGCCGGCGTTGAGCGCATTCTCGCCCTCATGCAAAACGTCGGATCAGTGTGGGAGACCGATGTTCTCTATCCGCTCATTGAATCCGCACGCTCGCTCACTGGGGCTGCCTACAAGGTCGGTGATTACGGCGATCGCGACAGCTTCAGCCTTCGCGTGCTCGCCGAACATGCGCGTTCAGCCACCATGCTCGTCAATGACGGAGTTTTCCCTTCAAATGAGAATCGCGGCTACGTGCTTCGGCGGATCATTCGTCGTGCCGTGCGCCACGCCTTCTTGCTCGGCACCGAGAAGCTGGTGTTGCCCGACATGGTTCGTACAGCTATCGGCATCATGGGCAACGCCTATCCAGATCTGCGCAAGAACGAAGACTTCATCGTCGGAGTGGTGGCCAACGAAGAGGACCGCTTTCGTCACACGCTGAAGACCGGTCTCGGAATTCTTGAAGGTGACATCTCCGGTGGCGCTACGTTGTCAGGTGCATCGGCATTTCTCTTGCATGACACGTACGGCTTCCCGCTCGAACTCACCCAGGAGATCGCCGGCGAAAGAGGAGTCGAAGTCGATGTCGCTGGCTTCGAGGCAGAGATGTCTGTACAACGCCAACGTGCGCGTGACGCCAGAAAGACCGCCACGACTGACGAAGAGAAGGTGTCGCATTATCGCTCGATCGCAGAACACCACGGACCCACGGACTTCGTCGGATATAAATTGAACGAATGTGAAGCAACGGTGATCGCCGTGTTGCCCGGTGACGAGCACGGCACTCTCGAGGTGTTCTTGGACCGGACTCCCTTCTACGCAGAAAGCGGTGGACAGGTGGGTGA
>DAIOTI010000005.1:0-17931 GCA_036752105.1 Ilumatobacteraceae bacterium
ACCGAAGATGTGCTTCCGGAACAGGTCGGTCGGTGGCTCGAGGACCTTGTCGGCAACTCCGCCCCAGCCGCGGTTCTCGCGCCACACGTTGTCGGCGCGCTCGAGGATGTAAGGAATCCAGCCGATCTGACCTTCGCTGTAGGCGATCTTCAGGTTCGGGAACTGGTTGAACTTGCCGCTCATCAGCCAGTCGACCATGGAGAAACAGCAGTTCGCGAACGTGAGCACCGACCCGACCGCAGCAGGTGCGTCTGGTGACGTCGACGGCATCTTCGAGCCAGAACCGATATGCATGTTGATGACCGTGCTGGTTTCGTTGCATGCATCTAAGAATGGATCCCAGTATCCGTCAGCGTCGTGGATGCTCGGCAGGCCGAGGTTCGGTGGAATCTCAGAGAAACACACTGCACGGCACCCGCGAGCCGCATTGCGGCGAATTTCAGCAGCTGCGGCAACTGGGTCCCACAACGGAATGATGGTGAGTGGAATCAGTCGTCCACCTGATGACGCACACCAATCTTCGATCATCCAGTCGTTGTATGCCTTCACGCATTCGAGTGCGAGTTCTTTGTCATGTGCCTCATAGAACGTCTGACCACAGAAGCGCGGGAAAGTCGGGAAGCACAACGAGGCCTCGATGCCAGAGATGTCCATGTCGGCGAGGCGTTCCTTGACAAGGAATGAACCAGGACGCATCTCGTCGTACGAGATTCCTTTGAGCGTCACTTCATCGCGATCGAACCCGACGGCGGTGTCGAGACGTGTGAGCGGACGACGAAGATCTTCGTAGAACCACCAATCGACTGGTTCGCCAGGGTCACCAGGGTCACCAGGAACGGCAGTGAACTTTCCGCCAATGAACGTCATCTCTTTGACAGGTGCCCGCACAATGCGAGGTGCCTCGGAGAGGAACTTCTTGGACACTCGATCGGTCCAGACGGTCGGTGGCTCGATGACGTGGTCATCGACGGAGATGATTTTCGGAAGCTCGCGCATGACCGGCACTGTAGCACTCGTTTCTGACGGTCCGTCAGAATCGTGCTCCCAATAGGCCTAGAGAAGATTTGGGGAATTTTTTGGGGGCCCTGGCCGCTGTTGATCCTGTCGCATGAGCAGTCTTTTGGCTGTTCTGGTGGCATCGGGGAAGATGGGAGCGCTTGGGAATGGTCGATTCCTGGGGCATTGAGGGCACGAGGGGGCTTCCAGATGGTGGGAAAACGTGACTACGAGTCGGTGTTGTTCGAGGTGGAGGGGGCCGTTGCCACAGTCACATTGAACCGACCGGAGGCTCACAACTCGATCTCTGAGACAGTGGTCAAGGAGATCGGAGACATCTGGGCGCAGTTACGCATGGACGATTCTGTTCGCGCCATCGTGTTGACAGCAGCGGGAGACAAAGCGTTTTGCACCGGCATCGACAGGTCGTGGTCGCCGCCGCAACCGAACAGTCCGGTTGCTATCAACGACCCACTCATGAAACTCGGCCCGAAGACTGCAGATTTGTGGAAGCCAGTTGTAGCTGCGGTGAATGGAATGGCGTGTGGCGGGGCTTTTTATTTTCTTGGTGAGAGTGACACCATCGTCGCGGCTGACCACGCGACCTTCTTCGATCCGCATACGACGTACGGGTTGGCTGCATGTTTCGAACCGATTCTGTTGTACGGACAGATGCCGTTTGGCGAGTTGTGTCGGATCGCCTTGATGGGCAACTACGAGCGGATGACTGCTCAGCGTGCCCACCAAATTGGTTTTGTACAAGACGTCGTTCCTGCAGCGTCACTTCTTGAGACTGCTCAACGCATCGCACAAGACCTGGCCTCGATGCCGGCAGCGGCGGTACAAGCGACGTTGCGAGCTCTCTGGGTCGCGCGCGAGATGGGTCGCGCACAGGCAGTGTCGATGGCACCACATCTCGTCAGTCTCGGAAACCGGCCAGAAGCAATCGAAGAGGGGTTGCAGATGTTCCGCAGTGGAAAGCGCATCGAATGGAGGGCCCGCTGATGGTGCTGTCAGCGGATGCCTTCAGGCTCGACGGCAAGTTTGCTGTCGTCACCGGCGCAGCGAAAGGGCTGGGCGAAGCCATTGCACTTGCATTTGCAAACTACGGCGCTGACCTTGCCATTTGTGACCGCGACGAAGAAAACATGGAGCGAGTCGCGCGAGACGTCCGTGCAATGGGTCGTACCTGTGTCACGTCTGTGCTCGATGTTCGCGACACTGGTGCTGTCGACGCGTGGGTCACTTCGTTACCAGACATCGACATTCTCGTGAACAACGCCGGAGGAACGTTCTATTCGTGGTTCATGGACGTGAACGACAAAGGACAGCGATCAGTCATCGACGAAAATTTCACTAGCGTCACGAATTTCGTGCGCTCGTGTGTTCCGAAGATGCCCCGCGGTGGATCGATCATCAACATCACATCGGTCGAGGCCTACAAAGCTTCTCCTGGGTTCGGTGTGTACGGGGCAATGAAGGCGGCAGTCGAACATCTCAGCCGCACCTTGGCGCTCGAGTTGTCTGACAAGAAGATTCGTGTCAACACCATCGCGCCAGATGGCATGCACACGCCCGGCGATGCCGACTTGTTGGTGGGAGATCATGACTACGGAGCGACGCTTGCACTTGGTTGGGGTGAACCCGATGACGCAGCTGGTTCGGCGATCTTCTTGGCATCGTCAGCATCGGCGTATCTCACCGGTACCACGCTCCAAACGAACGGCGGAAGCGACGCTGCGCGTGGTTGGAAAAAGACACCTGAGGGCAACTGGATTCCATGACCGACTCGGCCTGTGTCGTCATTCGGCACGAAGGTTGCGTTTCGATCGTCACGTTGAACCGACCAGACGCACGGAATGCGCTGAATGTTGCGCTTGCAGCTGAGCTGCCGCGGGCAATTGTCGAGTGTGATTCGCGCGCCGAGACCCGCGCCATTGTCATCACCGGCGCCGACCCCGCGTTCTGCGCAGGCTTTGACTTGCACGATGTCGGCGCCGGTCGTCGAGCGGGCGCAAATGAGCATCCGGGTCATTGGGGTCCGTTTCCGCCGACTCGAAGTCCGATCATCGGAGCCATCAACGGCGCTGCGGTCACAGGTGGTTTGGAGATTGCCGTGTCGTGTGACTTCGTGGTTGCTTCAGACAGGGCCCGTTTCGCAGACACTCACGCGAAAGTCGGCATGGTGCCAGGTTGGGGTCTCACCATCTTGCTGCCGCGTCTCGTCGGTCCTTCACGTGCATTGCAGATGAGTCTCACCGGTGCATTCGTCGATGCGACGACTGCACTGTCGTGGGGGCTGGTGAACGAAGTGGTGCCTCATGACCATTTGATTCACCGTGCAATCGAGTTGGGTAACCAGATCGGAGCACTTGACGAAGGAGCAGTTGCTGAAGTGCGGTCGCTGTATCGCGACATGGCAACGCGCACAGTGGACGAAGCAGCATTCGAGGCAGAGAACATGCGTGCACGTGCGTGGGCGAAACAAAAATTCGGGGGAGCATGAGCACGTTCAAGGTGTATGCCGGGATGGATCCTCGTCTGCCGATCTCGGCAGTAGGCGACCATGCGCGGCGAGTCGAAGCGCTCGGCTACGACGGTCTACATATAGCCGAGACCGTCCATGATCCCTTCCTAGTCTCGATGGCTGCATTGCAGGCCACAGAGAAATTGGTGGTTCGTACCTCTGTCGCTCTCGCATTGGTGCGCAGCCCCATGGCGGTCGCCTACACCGCCTGGGATCTCGCCGCGTTGTCGCGTGGACGTTTCCAACTAGGCCTCGGAACCCAGATTCGCCAACACATCGAGCGACGATTCGGCATGCCATTCGATGATCCTGTCGGGCGCCTGCGGGATCACATCGGAGCAGTGAAGGCCTGTTGGCGGGCCTTTGATGGCATCGAGAAGTTGAACTTCGAGAGCAAGCATTATTCGCTGACGCTGCTCACTCCGAACTTCACTCCCGATGCATTGCCAGACGATGTCGCTCGCCCGTCAATTTGGATGGGAGGCGTCAATGCATCTCTTCTTCGCGCTGCAGGCGAGCTGGCTGACGGATTCGTGACTCACCCGACGAATAGTCATCCGCGGTACCTTGCCGAGTTGTGTCGACCAGGACTTGAAGCTGGTGCAGAAAAAGTCGGTCGTCGCCTCGGAGAAATCGAAATCGTGACGGGAACGCAGTGGATACTCGAGGGTGATATCGGCGCTCTGGCTGATCGACGCGAACACAATCGTCGACTTCTGGCATTCCTGTATTCCACGCCCGCGTACGAGCGGACACTCGAGCTTTTTGGTTGGAAGGAATTGGCCGGTGTGTTGCGCTCGATCGTTCGCGAGAACAAGTGGGACGAATTGCGTGATCATGTGAATGACGAGGTGCTCGACACGCTCGTGCCGCAAGCGACGTATGCGGAGCTTCCGCACGTGGCACGGCAGTGGTTCAGTGGACTGTGCGACGGGTTGCTCATTGCGCCACCTCCCGACCCGAAGAACGACGCGTTGCTTGCGCCTGCGATCGCCGATTTACGGGGTCAGTGACGAGAACCAGATCGCATCAGTGCTCGTCACGACATGATGCGCTTCAGAGTTTGAATGTCGACACGATGTCGCGAGCCACGACCTCAGTTCCGGCCAAGGCACGTGCATCGTCGGAACCTTCGACGAGCCACGCCGCGGCCTTTGCGGGAATTTCCGCAGATTGTCCGGTCGGCTCCACCCCGGTGCGTTTGGCGCGCTCGCGCATCGCATCGGTGGTGACATGGCCAGGATTCAAGTTGTACGCGCGAACGCCGCGGTCGCTGAATTCGGCATTGAGCACTCCTGCGATGCGGTGTGCCGAGCCTTTTGCCATCGCATATGCGACGCCCCAGCCACCTTTGCCGACGGGAGCGCGGGGTACGAGAGTGGCAGTGCCGGAAGTGACATTGATGAAGATGCCTCGACCTGAGTCGATCATCGACGGCATCAGCACTTTCAGGGAGATCATGGGACCGATCGCATCGGCCTCGATGACTGTTCGCAGCAAGTCGATGGAGAGGTCGTCGAATCTGTCGTTGATTCCTGGTCCTTGATAAATGGCATTGGCGATGAATGTGTCAATGCCACCAAGTTCTGCGATGGCGGCGTGTGCCGCAGCCTCGATGGAATTCGGATCAGTGAGATCCATTGAAATGGGAACGGCCGACACTCCGAACGCTCGACACTCTTGGGCTACTTCTTCCACTGATCCGGGAAGAACGACCCCTGCAAGGTCGTCGGTGATGCTCGATCCACCATAGGGAAGTCCGCCTCCGACGGATCGCGCGGTGAGCGCGACATTGTGTCCGGCAGCGGCGAGAGCAAGAGCGATTTCCTTTCCTATGCCGCGGCTTGCACCAGTCACGAGTACGGCACGCGATCGGTGGTTCGTTCCCATCGACCACAGGGTACTTTCAGCACATGACGTCACAATCACTGCGCTTCGACGACCGGGTCGCCATCGTCACGGGAGCTGGTCGAGGGCTCGGCCGAGAGCACGCGCTATTGCTTGCTGCACGTGGAGCGTTCGTCGTCGTCAACGACTCCTCGGAGAGATTTGCTCACGAAACGGTGAACGACATCCGCGAGTCGGGCGGTAGAGCACTTCTCGCGGTGTACGACGTTGCAGATCCGACCGAGTGTGAAGCCATGGTGGCCCATGTTCTGCGCGAATGTGGAGGTCTTCACATCGTGTTGAACAATGCCGGACGCGGTGGACCCACGGGACTCGTCGAGGACACGACGCATGAGCAGATGCGAATGATCATGTCGACACACGCAGAAGGCACCTTCAATGTCTGCAAAGCGGCATGGATGCATTTGAGACGTCAGAAATTCGGGCGCATTCTCGTCACGTCATCGGGAAGTGGACTTGGCGTGATGTACAGCATCGCGTATTCAATGGCAAAGGCCGCACTCTTCGGTCTCACGCGTTCGCTTGCACTTGAGGGAGCCGAACACAACATCAAGGTGAATGCTCTGTTGCCCATCGGTTACACACGCTCAGCGGCTCTGAACCCGAATGAAGACACTCGCAGATGGATGGAGCAGAACTTTCCACCTGCGGTCGTCGCACCTACTGCGGTCTTCTTGGTGCACGACGATGTGCCGTGCAGTGGGGAATTGATCAATTCCGGAGCTGGACGAGTGGCACGTACTGCCACCGTCGGAGCACCCGGCTACTACAAGGGGTTGTCACTCACACCAGAAGATGTGCGTGACAATTTCGACTCGGCCCTCAGCATGGATGGTGCAAGAGAACTGATGCAGAGTCGCGACGATCTGCAGTTCTACTCAGGAGATGCTGCTTTCCCGCAATAAAGGACCGGCTACGGAAAACTGGCCGCATGCCTTTGAGCCATGTCTCTTAGTCAAAACATTGCATACCAACTAAGGTCAATATCTATGACAGAGGCCTTCATCATCGACGCAGTACGTACTCCAGTCGGAAGACGCGGTGGGGGACTTGCTCAAGTGCACCCGGCTGATCTCGGAGCACACAGCATCGCGGCATTGATATCGCGAACGGGTGTCGACCCGAATGCAGTCGAGGACGTGGTGTTCGGCAATGTCGACTCCATCGGACCACAGGCCGGCTGCATCGCGCGTACATGTTGGCTTGCTGCTGGTTTGCCGGAGCACGTGCCAGGTACCACCATCGATCGCCAATGCGGTTCGGCGCAGCAGGCAATCCACTTTGCCGCACAAGCCGTGTTGAGCGAAACGATGGACTTGGTCGTCGCCGGAGGCGTCCAGAACATGAGCATGATTCCGATTTCGTCTGCGATGACGGCGGGTCAGGCACTCGGGTTCAACGATCCGTTCACGGGTTCTCCCGGATGGACCACGCGTTATGGAACAGGCGAGGTCAGTCAGTTCGTCGGTGCAGAGATGATGGTCGACAAGTGGAAGTTGTCGCGAGAAGAGATGGAAGAGTTCGCCGTTGAAAGTCACCTGCGCGCCATCAAGGCCCGCGACGAAGGTCGTTTTGAAACGCAGATCGCCCCTCTTAATGGTGTGCAACATGACGAAGGTCCGCGAGAGCCAAATTGGGAAAAGATTCGATCCCTGCAGACCCTGACTCCAGACGGGAAACTGACGGCTGCTTGTGCGAGCCAGATCAGTGATGCTTCAGCGGCGTTACTGATTGCCAATGACAAGGCGGTGAAAGCCCACGGTTTGAAGCCACGCGCACGAATTCATCACATCTCGGTGTTGGCGAATGATCCGATCATGATGTTGTCGGCGCCGATTCCAGCGACTCGACGAGCACTGGAAAAGACAGGTCTGTCAATCGATGACATCGACCTGGTGGAAATCAACGAAGCATTTGCGCCGGTCGTGATGGCCTGGATGAAAGAGCTCGGTGCGGATCATTCAAAGGTCAATGTGAACGGCGGAGCTATCGCCCTCGGCCATCCTCTTGGCGCCACTGGCGCGCGACTCATGACGACGCTGTTGTACGAGTTGGAACGCACAGGTGGTCGTTACGGATTGCAGACCATGTGCGAAGGTGGCGGTCAAGCAAACGTGACCATCATCGAACGACTCTGACGATTACTCGCTCTGCATCAGCGCAGTGAGTTGATCCATGTACGTGCCCATGTCGAAGTAGTCACGCCACAAACTGATCTTGCCGTTCTCGTTCACCTCGAACACTCCGGCGACGGGTAGCTCGAGCCAGCCCCCGTTCATCTTGAACCGGTCGAGACGCTCATTGAATACGACGTTGTCGACACTGTGTTGCCGCAGCACACGCCACTCAACTTCGGTGGACGCCGCGAGAAATCCCTTCATGATGTTGCAGACGTCGTCTTTGCCTTTCACAGGTTGAACCGGCATGTTCTCGTACGACACGTCATCTGCCAGATACGAGGCTGCCTCGTCGATGTTGATGCGTTCTACAGCAGCAATGAATTCGTCGACCACTGACTCGGCGTTCACTTGGGACCCCCTCGCGTTGAACGGAAGAGCTCTGCGAATGCGTTCTCTTCACGCACACGTGCATCTTGGGAAATCGAGCCACGAGCATCCATCATGAGGCGCTTCGTCGTGCGCATCGCTTTTCCGTCGTGTGCGGCGATGCGAGTGGCAAGTTCGACGGTCTCGTCAACGATGCGCTCATCGCTCGTGGAACGAAGTGCCAAGCCGGATGCAACGGCGTCGTCGGCGCTCATCCACTCTGAGGTGAACAGCAATTCGGAAGCTTTTTGCCAGCCGAGTCGCAGCGGGAGAAGCGCGCTCGAGCCGGCTTCAGGCGGCACACCCATCTCTGCGAACGGGACCCGAAGTCGAGCTGATTCTGCGACGAGAACGATGTCGCAGTGCAACAACATCGTGAGTCCGATGCCTGCGGCTGGTCCATTCACTGCAGCAAGAAGTGGTTTGTCGAATGACTCGAGACTCTCGAGAAGGCGCGTGAAGCCATGTCCGCCGGCGAACACCAGGTCGCCGCGTGCCATGGCCGTCATCTCTACGAGGTCTTGTCCCGCACAGAAGGCCGAACCGTGGCCCGTGAGTACGACGACATTCGTGGTGTCGTCGTCTCGTGCGCGGTCGAGCTCGTCAGAGATCGCGCAGTAGAGGGCGTGGTTGAAGGCGTTTCTCGCCTCTGGTCGGTCGAATGTGAGAACGGTGACCGCTCCGTGATGGTTCGTTCGAAGCACGGCAAGTACCGTAGTTGGTGTGGCCGAAGCATCGGTCGGCCGAACCGAAGACCTCCGATTGCACAAAGGAGCCACCGTGGCCTCGCTCGACTTTCAGCCTTTCGACTGCGACAACCACTACTACGAAGCGCTCGATGCGTTCACCCGACATTTGCATCCCATGAACGGTCCACGCTGCGTGCAGTGGGCCGAAGTTGATGGTCGCAAGTATCACGTCGTCGGCGGTCGATTGAGTCGTGCAGTCGTCAACCCGACGTTCGACCCGATTGCCAAACCTGGCGCGATGTACGACTACTTCCGTGGTAACCCCGACGGCCGCCAGCCATGGGAGTTCCTCACCGAGCGTGAACGAATTCGCCCGTGCTATCGCGACCGAGACGAACGGATCAAGACGCTCGATGAGTTCGGTCTTTCTGCAGTGTGGATGTTCCCGACCTTGGGAATGCTCTACGAAGAAGTATTGAAAGAGGATCCAGGCGCCGTTGCGCTCACCTTCACCGCGTTCAACCGTTGGGTGCTTGAGGATTGGGGCTTCAACTACAAAGATCGCATCTTTGCCGCCCCGTACATCTCGCTGGCAGATGTCGATTGGGCTTGTCGTGAACTTGAGTGGGCGCTCGACAACGACGCACGAACTGTCGTGATGCGCGCAGCCGCACCGACGACAGAGCTCGGACAGTTCTCGCCCTTCGACGAACGATTCGATCCGTTCTGGTCGCGCGTCAACGAAGCTGGCATCACGGTCGTGATTCATGCCGGCGACAGCGGATATTCGTCGCAGGGTTACGCGAACGACAAGTTCAGCTCGACCTTCTCGGGCGGGTTCAAGCCGTCGATTCGCGGGTTCGCGATCGAGCGTGCCGCCTCCGACTTCATCATCACCTCGGTGTTCGAAAAACTGTTCGACCGTTTTCCGAATGTCCGTATGGCATCAGTCGAGAACGGAAGTGAATTCCTGGCTGATCTGCAGAACAAGTTGACGAGCACACACCACAAGATGCCCGGATATTTCGGCGAGCACCCGGTGGAGACTCTGAAGCGTCACTGGTGGATCAACCCGTTCTGGGAAGACGACGTCGAGGAAGTCGCAGGCCTCATGGGCACCGACCGTGTGTTGTTCGGAAGTGATTGGCCACATATCGAGGCGTTACCGAACCCTCTTGATGGCGTGAATGACTACAAGCAATTCGAGCCTGCTGACCAGAAGAAGATTCTTCTCGACAATGTCTCGTCGTTGAACGTGCGGAGACCTGCGTGATCACAGTTCCCGCTGGTCGACGCATTTTCGGAATCCAACTTCCCGTCCAGTCTCAGAGCACCTATTACGCCGCCGCCTGGGAAGCGTCAGCGGGTGTCGACGAGATTGCCACGATGGCCCGAACCTGCGATGACAACGGCTACGCATACATCGGTGTGTGTGACCATGTCGCACTGCCGGAACAGTCAGCCGCCTCGATGGGCACTCAGTGGGTAGACCCGATCTCGACGTTGGGTTGGCTGGCTGGAATCACGTCTCGAGTCGGTTTGCTCTCTCACGTGTACGTGTTGCCGTACCGGCACCCCCTGGTGGCGGCAAAGCAATTCGCCACACTCGACTACGTGTCAAAGGGCCGTGCTATCTGTGGTGTCGGCGCTGGCCACGTGCAACGTGAGTTCGAGGCCCTCGGTGTTGATTTTCACACGCGTGGGAAGGCCATGAACGACGGCATACCTCTTCTTGCGAGCGCACTCGAGAACGAATGGGTCGACGGCCTCGGAGCCAAGCCGCGTCCGGTTCAATCCCCACGTCCTCCCATCTGGGTTGCAGGTTCGTCGCCATCTGCCATCGCTCGCGCCGCTCGTCTCGGCGATGGTTGGTTGCCACAAGGCCCTTCGAACCAAGAAATGGTCGACTCGCTTCTTTCTCAGCGCGAAGCGGTCGGCCGTGACGGCGACTTCATGGTGGGGCATATCACACCGTTCATCTACGTGGGTACGCCGAACTGGGAAGTGGGCGAGGGGGTCATCACGGGTGGGGCCGAGGAGATCGCTCACGCGATTCTTGCGGGAACCGCTCGTGGAGTGAATCAACTTCAGGTGCGGTTCAAGAGCAGGTCGTGCGCCGAACAGTGCGACCAATTGGCAGCTTTTGCACGCGATATAGCACCATTACTAACGACCATTTAGACCGCTACGTCGGTTCAGCACATCGGGGGACACGTGCTCAGTCATCTAGACGAATATCCAATCCATCAGTCGTCAGAAACGATGGCTCACGTGGTCACGAGTGACCGGAACTTCTACGACCGTTACTACTTCAATGGTTTCTCGAAGTCCGGTGAGTACATGTTCATCGTCGGACTCGGTTGCTATGTGAACCTCGGGGTGATGGACGCCTTTGTGCTCGTGATGCACAAGGGTCAACATCGTGTCGTGCGGGCGTCGCGCGCACTTGAGGGTGCGGACCGTCTCAAGCCATCGATCGGCCCGATCACTCTCGATGTCGTCGAGCCATTGCAGAAAATTCGTGTCACCTGTTCACCGAACGATTTCGGAATCACTATGGATGCCACATGGACCGGCGCCATGCCGGCGATTCTCGAGCCACGTCACTTCATTCGCGAACACGGCCGCGTCACCTTCGACTCCTCTCGGTTTGCCCAGACCGGAGGTTGGAATGGAAGCATCACCGTCGACGGACATACCTTCGATTTGACCGACGATGTGTGCTGGGGAACTCGCGACCGCAGTTGGGGTGTTCGCCCTGTGGGAGAAAGTGAACCACCAGGAATTCGTGCAAGTGATCCATTCAGTTGGTTCTGGATTTACACGCCGGTGCGTTTCGAAGACCATTCGGTTCTTGTCATCGTGCAGGAACGCTCTGACGGCTCACGAGTCATGGAGTCCGCAGAACGTGTCTGGCATGACGGACGACATGAGCTTCTCGGCGTGCCATCGCACAAGTTGAACTATGTGCCTGGTACTCGGTACCCAGATGGTGGGGTCGTGTCGACGCGTGACCACCGTGGTGGAGGCATCGACATGACAGTCGAGCCGCTGGTTCCGGTGTACGTCGGAATCGGCACCGGCTACGGATACGACGCCGACTGGCGTCACGGTATGTGGCAAGGGCCACTCAAGGTCGAGGGATTCCATCTAGACACCACGACTGTCGAGGGCAAAGCGCGCTTGTTCGGAATTTGCGATGCTGGTGCGCGCTTCACTTATGAAGATGATCGTGGAACCCACGTGGGTTACGGCCTCTTCGAAACAATGGCCATCGGGCCACATGACCAATACGGTTTCAAAGACATGCTCGACGGATTCGGGAGTTGACAATGACAGTGAAGCGACACATCCACATGGCGGACCTCTTCGAGATTCTCGCCGACACCATTCCTGACAGGCTCGCGCTCTTCACGAACGAAGTGGAGTACACCTTTGCCCAACTCGACGAGCGCGTCACGCGCCTCGCGAACCACCTCCGCACCATGGGAATCAAGCGAGGTGACTGGGTCGCGATCCACTCGATGAATCGACACGAGTGGGTCGAGAGTTTCTATGCGTGTGTCAAATTGGGTGCAGCGCCGGTCAACATCAACTTCAGATACGTCGAGGCAGAGTTGCGATACGTCTACGAGAACGCCGACTGTGTCGCGGCAATCGTGTCTCCCGAGTATCTCGAAGTCGTGCGCAAGATTCAGAAGGATCTTCCGAGGCTGAAGAGCATTCTTGTGATGGGTGACGAATACGAGGCCGCAGTCAGCGCAGCGTCGTCAGAGCGCGACTTCGGAGAGCGCGACCCGGACGATCCGTACGTCATCTACACGGGTGGAACCACCGGCATGCCGAAAGGTGTGGTGTGGCGAAACGAAGACGCAGTGCTCGGAGCCATGAACGCGAGCCGACTGTTCAAACCTCTGACGCATCCTGAGATCGTCGCCGAAGAAGCACTGGCTGCACCGATGCAGTTACGTCTCATGGCGCTCGGGCCGATGATGCACGGAGGCGGTCAATGGGTCATGGGCAATGCCTATGTGTCAGGTCAAGCATTCGTCCTGTACACCTTGCCGCGCTTCGATGCGAACGAAGTATGGAAGTTGGCATCAAAGGCAAAGGTCAACAGTGTGAGCACCATCGGCGACGCCATGGGCCGCCCACTAGCTGAAGATCTGTTGAATCCGAACTCACCGAAGTACGACCTGTCGAATCTCTTCAGCATCGGCAATGGTGGCGCACCGCTGACACTGGCGGTCAAGAACCAATTGCGGGAGGCTTTGCCGAACATCATCATCTTGGACAGCTTCGGTGCATCTGAGACTGGTTCGGCAGCAGCGAGGATGGACCAAGGTGAGCAATCCCGTGATCTCAAGTTCGAGGTGCGCGAGGACTGCACAGTGTTGGATGAGGACGGCAACATCTGCCCGCCAGGAGTCGTCGGCAAGTTGGCCCGAACTGGGCCAATTCCGTTGCGCTATCACAAGGACGACAAGAAGACGGCCGAGACATTCCCCACATACAACGGAGTGCGCTATGTCATCCCCGGTGACTTCGCCATGATCGAGGGCAACGTCATCACACTTCTTGGACGGGGAAGTCAGTGCATCAACTCAGGTGGCGAAAAGATCTTCCCAGAAGAGGTGGAAGCAGCACTCAAACAACATCCGGCGATTTTTGACGCCGCCGTTGCGGGAACGCCGAGCGAACGCTGGGGTCAGCAAGTGACTGCGATGGTGCAGTTGCGATCGGGTATGTCGGTCACCGAGGAAGAGGTGCGAGCACACTGTCGCGAACACATCGCTGACTACAAAGTGCCGAAGCAAGTGTTCATCGTGGGCGAGATCAAGCGCACACCGGTGGGGAAAGTCGACTACAAGTGGGCCGTGGCTGAAGCGGCGTCACTAGCGGGGGCGTAGTTGCGGGCAAACGCCGTATCGACGCTGCAAGCCGGCTTCTAGCCGCGCATCTTCTTCCAGGCCTCTTCACCGAGGCCCAGTTCATCGAGGCGCTTCTGCACTGGAAGCGGTGGGCCTAGGTCTCCGCCATTGCGCACGAAGTTGACGGTCTCACCATCTTCCTCCCACACATGGCAGGTGTTGATGTTGAACTTGAGTGCTTTGTCGAACTCTTCTGGAGTGCGGGGACGTATCTCGCTGGAGTCGCCGGTCTCTCGCATTGCTGCGACGCGCATCGACCACGCACACTGAATCGCCACAGGAGCCATCGCATTCAGCAGCGCTCCGATGTGGGTGCAGCCACGTGGTCCACCGAACAACTCCTTCACCTTGTTGGAAAATCCGCGTGCTATCGAAAGACCGACGAGCGATTGATACGTGTGAATGATTCCGGTGCACTGCTCATGGGGATGCGATTCAAAGACCACCTCGACACGCTCGATAGCCATGAGAGGAAAGGTGACCTCGAGGTCGACGATCATGTGATGAATCGTGAGAGGTTCTGAGTCTTGTTCGAGGTAAAGACCACTCGGCTTGTCGTCACGAACAGCACCACGAAGCAGCAGTTTTTCGCTCGACATGCGCCATGCGCGCACTTCGTATTTTCTGTCATGTAGTTCGAGGAGGCCGTCTGGATCTGGCGGGAAGAGTTCCTTCACTTGGCACCAACGAGCGAAGCACCAAGGCGACGAAGCGACGGTGTCGCTGAGCCGATCTGAAGCTCCATTTCCTTGACGAGCAGGTAGTAGCGATGCAGCGGATAGTCACGGTCGACTCCCATGCCGCCGTGCAGGTGATGTGCGGCTCGAACCACACGACCCGCGCCCTCGGCTGCCCAGAACTTGGCCGAATACAGTTGTTCGTCGACCGGCACGCCTTCGGCGAGACGCCATGCGCATTGCCACGCGGTCAATCGAACAGCCTCGGTGTCGATGTATGCATCGGCAGCTCGTTGGCTGACTGCCTGAAAACTGGCGATTGGTTTGCCGAACTGATTTCGCGTCGTGGTGTACGACGAGATGAGTGAGAGGGCTTCTTGACATGCACCAGAATTCACGAGGCACGCACCAGCGGTTCCTGATCGCAACAACATTCGTACAGATGCTTCGCCACCCAGCTTGTCAGCAGGTGCATTGTCGAAGTTCACCATTGCGTCGGGAACTCCGGTGGTTGTGTCTTGGCGAGTCACAGTGACTCCAGGTGCGTTTGCTTCGACGACGTAGAGGCCGTCGGCAGCAGTGACGACGAAACGCGTCGCGATTGTTCCAGCTGGAACACAGATTTTGATTCCCGACAGCTTTCCTGCATTCACACTGGTCGTCGGTACGTATGCATCTCCGACCGGCTCGTGAATGGCGGCTGTGACGATCACATCGCCATCAGCCACGCCTGCGAGAAGATCCTCGCGTCCGGCTGCAGCAAGTGCAGGGCCTCCGAGAGCCATGACAGCAAATGCCGGCACGGGTGCCGTCGTGCGACCGACCTCTTGTAACACCACTGCTGCTTCGAGGAATGACAGGCCGCCACCACCGACAGATTCTGGAAGCGCGATACCAACGCAGCCTGATGCTGCGAGCGTCTTCCACAAGTCGAGGTCGAAGCCTGTCGAAGAGGCAAGTGCCGCTTTGTAACGCTCTGTGTCGGTGCCGTCACGGAGAATTCGTTGCGCAAGAGCCTGGAGTTCTTTTTGTTCAGCTGTGAGTGAGAAATCCATCAGCGTGCCGTCCTTGGGAATCCGAGCGAGAACATCGAAATGAGATCTCGTTGACTTTCGTTGGTGCCACCGCCGAATGTGAGGATCAACATTCCGCGATACAGCGATTCGAGGCGTGCACGAATCTGTGCGCCCGCAGTGCCGTCGCGCAGATAACCAACCGGTCCGAAGATCTCAAAGAGAAGACGGAACGAGTCGAGGTAGCCCTCGGTGCCGAAAACCTTGATGGCGCTGCAGTGCCCGATGTCGAGCACACCTTGAGTCGCTTCCCAGGCGCTCTGCCAATTCATGAGTCGCAAGACGTCGATGGTCGAATACACGCGTGCAAGATTCAGTTGTACCCACTCTTGGTCAGCGACGCGACGACCATCGGGCAGTTTGGTTTCTTCTGCCCATGCTTTTGTCTCTTGGAAGGCGCGTTCGATGACGCCGGTGCTGCACAAGGTGACGCGCTCATGATTCAGCTGGTTGGTGATGAGTGTCCAGCCTTGATTCTCGCCACCGACGCAGTTGGCGACCGGCACGCGAACATTGTCGAAGTACACGGCGTTGATGTCGTGTTCGCCGATGAGACGAAGTGGCTGAATGGAGATGCCCGGGGTGTTCATCGGCACGATGATGATGCTGATGCCTTTGTGTTTCTTCCAGATCTCCCCGGAAGGGGTCTCCGATTCGAGTGGACCCGTGCGGACTGCGAGCCAGCAGTAGTCGGCATCGCTTGAAAGCGATGTCCACATCTTCTGGCCGTTGATGATGTACTCATCACCGTCACGTACCGCGCGAGTCTGAAGTGACGCGAGGTCAGTTCCCGCACCGGGCTCGCTGTAACCGATGCAGAAATGAAGGTCTCCGGCGAGGATCTTCGGCAAGAAAAAATCTTTCTGCTCTTGCGACCCGAAGTTCATGATGGTGGGCCCGACCGTGTTGATGGACAACATCGGAACTGGCGCACCTGCTCGCATCGACTCGTCAAAGAAGATGAACTGTTCGATTGCGGATCGACCCTGACCGCCGTATTCCTTCGGCCAACCGATTCCGGCCCAACCGTCAGAGCACATCTGCTTCCAGATTCGTCGAGGCTCTTTGCCGATTCCGTGGCTCTTGCCCAATTCAGTCACGACCTCAGGTGTGAGGAGATGTTCGTAGTACGTGCGCAGTTCTTTACGCAGCGTTTCTTGTTCGACGGTGTACCCGATGTCCACTGACTACCCCCAAAGCGGTTGGTATACGAAAACCACTCGTGAGGGTAGTTCGGGGTGCGTATAGGGGAGAAGGTGAAGGGTACGATTCGCCAATGAATCTCGGCTGGCACATCGGTTACTGGGGAAGGTCGATGCCCCCGAACGTGCCCGAGACCATCAAGATGGTCGAGGCACTCGGATACGACTCGGTGTTCACGGCCGAAAGCTGGGGTAGCGATGCGGTGTCTCCGCTGGCGTGGTGGGGGTCGACGACCTCGAAGATTCGCCTCGGCACGAACATCATGCAGATTTCTGCGCGCACGCCCACAGCAGCTGCGATGGCAGCAATCACGCTCGACCATCTCTCTGGCGGACGATTCGTTCTCGGTCTGGGAGTGAGTGGCCCACAAGTGGTCGAAGGTTGGTATGGCCAACGTTTCACTCGACCGCTCGCTCGAACTCGCGAGTACGTCAGCATCATCCGGAAGATCTTGGCGCGTGAGGAGCGACTGACGAACGACGGGCCGGAATATCCGATTCCTGCGAAAGACGGTGTCGGGCTCGGCAAAGCACTGAACGTCATGACCCATCCATTGCGTGCAGACGTGCCGATTTTTCTCGGAGCAGAAGGCCCGAAGAATGTCGCGTTGGCAGCAGAGATAGGTGACGGATGGTTTCCGATCTTCTACGCCCCACGCCATGAAGAGTTGTACTTGCCGCACCTCAAAGAGGGATGGGCTCGACCGACGGCGAGACGTCACGAGAGTGATTTCGAAATATTGCCCACGGTGAACGTGTCCATCAACGAAGACATCGACAAGGCATACGACGCTCTGCGCCCCGTGCTTGCTCTGTATGTCGGAGGCATGGGCGCCCAGGAAATGAACTTCCATGCTGATGTGTTTCGTCGACTTGGTTATGAAGAAGACGTCGACATCATCCAGGACTTGTTCCTGAACGGCAAACAAAACGAAGCCATCGCGAGAGTTCCTAACAAGATGATCGACGAGATCTGCCTGGTCGGATCAAAAGCGAAGATCAAACACGACCTGGAAGCGTGGAAGGAATCACGTGTCACCACGATCGTGTTGGGTGGCAGTGTCGACACACTGCGCACTATGGCCGAGCTGGTGTTCGGCTAGGAACTACTTCCCTGCGATGACGCGGTCGGTCTCACTGCGGTGCTCGTGGATCAGGCGAATGGCCCAGAAGCGCATGAATCGACCAATCGAGTAGCGCAAAAAGAGCGCCGCTCCGACGACTGCGAGAACTAAACCGAGAAGTCCACCCGTTGCGATCGCCGCAACCTGGTCTGCGGAATTTGTGGTGCCGGCAACTTGAATTCCACCGATGATTGCGAGAACGACTCCGGCCAACATCAAGAGACTGCCGAGTGCGAGTAGCCGCTTCTCGGTGTCACC
>DAIOTI010000006.1:0-13096 GCA_036752105.1 Ilumatobacteraceae bacterium
GTAGCAATGTGATTGCACCAGTCGCACGTACTCGCATGTCAGCGAACGTGCCTTCATCTCTCAAGGAGATCGGAGACCCCGAAGACGTCTCCCCGATGGCTGTGTACTTGCTGTCGGATCAATCAAAGAACGTCACCGGCCAGGTGTACACCGTCGTCGGGAACAAGATCGCCGTCTGGGCGCAGCCGAAGGAAGTCCGTTCCATGTACACCGACGGTCGTTGGAGTCCTGAAGAAATCGCTGAGCACCTGGAAAGCACTGTCGGTGTCGAGGAACTGCCGTTCATGGCAACAATCGAGGCTCAGCGTGCTGCTGCAGCTGCGGGCGCCAAGCCGAACTCCTGACATGTCCGACTTCGTGATCATCCCTGACGATGACGAGGAGTTTCGTCAGGTCGCCAAGAGGTGGTTGGCAGACAACGTCGTCGGTGAATTTGCCGAACTGAAAGGTCGCGGTGGCCCTGGCGACGAAGAAGTCGGATTCGATATTCGTGTCACATGGGAAAAAGTCCTCGGAGCTGCAGGCTGGATCGGTCTCGGCTGGCCCGAGGAATTCGGCGGACGCGGAGCAAGTGTCAGCAAGCAGATCATCTGGGCCGAGGAATACACCCGTGCACAAGCTCCGGCGCGCACGAACCACATGGGCGAGAACCTGCTCGGGCCGACACTCATCGAATATGGAACGCCCGAACAATGCAAGCGATTCCTGCCTGGCATCCTCTCTGGTGATGAACGCTGGTGTCAGGGCTACAGCGAACCGAACGCCGGTAGCGACTTGGCGAACGTGCAGACCAAAGCTCGACTCGATGGGGACGAGTGGGTCATCAACGGTCAGAAAGTGTGGACATCGCTCGCACATGTGAGTCACTGGTGTTTCGTCGTCGCTCGAACAGAAGAAGGCTCGCAACGCCACAAAGGTCTCACCTTCTTGTTGGTACCGATGGATCAACCTGGTGTGGAAGTTCGCCCGATCATCCAGATCACGGGCGGTGGTGAATTCAACGAGACGTTCTTCACCGATGCACGCACCTCGAAAGACCTCATCGTGGGAGAGCCAGGCAACGGGTGGGCCGTCGCGATGGGACTACTCGCATTGGAACGCGGCATCAGCACACTCGCACAACAAGTCGGATTTGAGCGCGAACTCGCGACCATCACTGACATTGCACGCACCAACGGTGCCGCAAAAGATCCCGTCATGCGTCAACGTCTGGCCGATTCATGGACAGGCCTGCAACTCATGAAGTGGAATGCGCTGCGTTCCATGTCGGGCGGAGTGCCAGGACCTGAAGCAAGCATCTCGAAGTTGTTCTGGTCGTCATGGCACCGCGCCTTGGGCGAGCTCGCAGTCGATGTTCTCGGCTCCGATGCGATGGTGTTCGAAGGCGAAGAGATGACGCTCGAGCAGAAGTTGTTCCTCTACACACGAAGCGACACCATCTACGGTGGCTCGAACCAAGTGCAGCGGAATATTCTCGGCGAACGAGTACTCGGCCTGCCCAAAGAGCCGGTTCTCTAGATCTTCTTCGTTCACACCAACATCATCGACTCATCGTCACAATCGGGAGGACCCAATGACAGCTGTACCGGACTACGTGCAAGGGCACGGTCTCTTGAAGGACAAGGGTGTTCTCATCACTGCCGCCGCCGGAACAGGCATCGGAGCTGCGACTGCCCGACGTTGCAAAGAAGAAGGTGCCCGCGTCGTCATTTCTGACAAGCATGAGCGCCGGTTGGCCGAGACCGCCGAAGAACTGGGTGTCATCGGTATTCCGTGTGACGTGACGAATGAAGATGACGTCCAACGACTGGTGCGCGAGGCCGCACAAGAACTTGGTGGCATCGATGTGCTCGTGAACAACGCTGGCCTCGGCGGCAGCGCCGAGATCCACACGATGACCGATGACCAATGGAACATCGTTCTCGACGTCACTCTCACCGGAACATTCCGTATGACGCGTGCGGCATTGAACCACATGTACCCGCGTGGCAAAGGCGTCATCGTGAACAACGCATCAGTTCTCGGTTGGCGCGCTCAGAAAGAACAGGCCCACTACGCCGCTGCGAAAGCAGGCGTCATGGCGCTCACTCGCGCGACGGCAATGGAAGCAGCAGAGCGTGGCATCCGTGTCAATGCGGTTTCACCGTCGCTTGCAATGCACGCGTTCCTCAGCAAGGTGACCACGGATGAATTGCTCGCTGAACTCACCTCACGCGAAGCATTCGGACGCGCAGCTGAACCGTGGGAGATCTCGAATGTGATCGTGTTCCTGGCGAGTGACTATTCGAGCTACATGACCGGTGAAGTGCTGTCGGTCAGCAACCAACACGCCTGACGTCAGATCTTCGACGTGCCGTCGGGGTTCACCCGCTCTGCGCGGAGAGCGCTTCGACGAACCTTGCCAGCATCATCGCGCAGCGATTCGCTCATGATCTCGAACGTTCGTGGAATCTTGTAACGAACCAGCCGCTCTGCCAAGAATGCGCGCAGATCGTCGAGGTCGACCGTGGCCCCCGGGGCCAGATAGATGAGGCCATGAA
The DNA here is from genome assembly GCA_036752105.1 of Ilumatobacteraceae bacterium. Taxonomy (GTDB): domain Bacteria; phylum Actinomycetota; class Acidimicrobiia; order Acidimicrobiales; family Ilumatobacteraceae; genus UBA2093. Next base: position 2,541 of record DAIOTI010000006.1, read on the forward strand.
CCTTGCTACCCAAGTCCTCGTCAGGAAGACCAATGGCAGCAGAACTTGAGATTGCCGGATGTTCCTCCATCGCAGCTTCGATCTCTGCGGGATAGATGTTCGCCCCGCCCGAGAGAATCATGTCTGAGAGTCGATCCGACAAGTACACGTAGCCATCAGCGTCCATGTACCCCATGTCTCCGAGCGACTCCCAACCGTCACTGCTCTTCTTTGGTTCTGCACCGATGTACTTGTACGTCTCGCGTCCTGCAGGGGGTCGCATATAGATCTCGCCCACAGTTCCTGGCTCTACTTGTTCTCCATTTTCATCGAGCACCTTCATCTCACCGATGACACATCGCCCGACAGAGCCCTTGTGGGCCATCCAGTCATCACCGCGAATGATGGTGACGGCCTGAGCCTCGGTCCCTGCGTACAACTCGAAGATGCGCTCTCCACCCAACCATTCGATCCAGGCTTCCTTCAACCACATCGGACACGGTGCGGCCATGTGCCAAATGACGCGCAATGACGACATGTCGTATGACTCGCGGTCAGCAACTCGCCACATGCGCAGCATCATGGTCGGCACGAGCAACATCCAGTCGGCCTTGTGTTCTTGGATTCCTTGCATCGTCTTTTCTGCATCGAAGCGAGACATGGTCACGACATGGTTTCCATTCGCAAGACCGCGTGAGGAATACGAGAACGGCGCATTGTGATACATCGGCCCGGGCACCATCATCACGCCGTTGCGCTGCACGCCTTGACCAGGGTCACCCTCATCATCGAGGACACCGGGGTCGCTGGCGACGATCAACTTCGGTCGACCAGTGCTGCCGCCCGATGTCGGCGCTTTCCATGCCGGCGGAATGCGATCTTCGAGTGGTGCATCTGACAACGACTCGTCAGGCATCCAGTCAAGCGACAGACAAGGCCGACCAGGATGCGCTTCGGCATCAGCACCGACCACTATCGGAGAATTCGCAAGCTCGACGATTGCTTGTCGCTCACGAATGGGTAGACGCGGTGAGACTGGTTGTGGAACCGCACCGAGCTTCCACACCGCAAACGCAGCTGCGTAGAACTTCGCCGAATTAGGCAAGCCGATGGTGACGTAATCCCCCTGCTTCACTCCCATCGCTTCGAAAGCCCTTGCCATGCGATTCGCGAGAGACTCGAGCTCGGCACGCGTGGTGGTGACACCGTCTGAGGTGACAGCCGGACGGTGCGGATCTGCTGCTGCGATGTTCGTGAGTGCTTTGCCGAGCGAGACGATTGCCATGCCGCGACTGTAGTGACTCGTGGTGAACCTTTGGTCAGTCGGCGCCGAGGTAGGCGGGGCGATCTCCCCCACCGTGCAACACGATGTTTGCTCCGGCCACGTACGAGGCTGCGTCGCTCGCTAGATACGCGACAGCGTTGGCGATGTCACTCGGGACGGCCATTCTTCCCATGGGAATTGTCGACTCGATTCGAGCGACATTGTCTGCATCGCCGTAGTGCACGTGAGCCTCTGAGGTGTACACAAGACCCGAGGTCACCATGTTCACGCGGACTTTCGGCGCCCACTCCTGCGCCACGGTGTTGGTGTAATTCAAGAGGCCACCCTTTGCGGCTCCATACGCAGCTGTCGTCGGAGCTGGTCGAAGCGCGACGACACTTCCTATGTTGACGATGGCTCCACCGTCTCTTTGCTGCATGTGGTAGTTCGCACGTTGTGCGCAGTAGACAGCGGAAAACAAATTGAGTGCGACGATGCGCTCAGTGAATCGCGGAGATGAGGTCGTCGAGTCTGCTGGTGGTGAACCACCGGCATTGTTCACGAGCACGTCGATACGACCGAACTCGGCGACCACGTCATCAATGAGCTTCCAGGCATCTTCACCATTGCGAAGGTCCACAGAGTGATACCGCCAAGTCGATGGCAGGTCATCGACCGGATTTCGCGAACAGACCACGATTCGAGATCCGTCAGTCTCGAACCGCTCGGCGATTCCCCGACCGATTCCCTTGGTCCCACCTGTGATGAGAACGACTTTGTCGCGCAATTCGGGATACGTCACGACGATGAATCCTAGTGTGCAACTGCTGTCAGACGTTTAGAAGTCCTCAGTCACGCGGGAGTAACCTCGGAAACCATGGGTATTTCGCATTCAGTAGGTTCCGACGGCATCGCCGAAGTGGTGATGGACTGCCCACCGGTCAATGCACTCACCGTTGCCCAGTGGTTCGAAGTCGCCGACACGATCACAGCACTCGGTCGCGACAAGAAGGTGCGAGTGGTCATCTTGCGTGCCGAAGGGAAAGGCTTCAATGCCGGAGTCGACATCAAAGAGATGCAGAACACCACTGGCTTCGACGCCCTGATTGGTGCGAACAAAGGCTGCTTTGCTGCGTTCGCAGCGGTGTACGAATGCCCAGTGCCGGTCATTTCTGCGGTGAACGGCTTCTGCGTAGGCGGTGGAATCGGACTCGTCGGAAACTCTGACATCATCGTGGCCAGCGACGATGCCTTCTTCGGACTTCCAGAAGTCGATCGCGGTGCCCTTGGTGCCGCCACACACCTCGCACGTCTGGTCCCTCAGCACAAGATGCGCGCGATGGTGTACACCGCTCAGAACATCACCGCTCAAGAACTTCATGAGTTCGGGAGTGTTCACTCAGTTGTTCCTCGTGCCGAACTTCGCGATGAAGCTATGCGAATCGCCAGAAGTATCGCTGAAAAATCGCCGACGGTCATGCGCGCCGCAAAGGAAAGCCTGAACGGCATCGACTTGTGGGACGTGAAGAAGAGCTATCGATTCGAGCAAGGGTTCACGTTCGAGCTGAATCTGTCTGGCGTCTCCGACGAACTGCGTGATGCATTCGTCGACAAGCGCGACGCCGACACCACGAAGTAACCGACAGAACCAAACAGACCTAGACGACCCCGGAGTAGATGAGGACCACATGGCCCGAGACAAACGAATGACCCTCGATGAAGCGGCAGCTCAAGTAAAGAGCGGTATGACCATCGGAATCGGCGGATGGGGATCTCGGCGCAAGCCGATGTCGCTTGTGCGCGCGCTGCTGCGAACCGACGCCAAGGATCTCACCGTCGTGTCATACGGCGGACCAGATGTGGGCTTGTTGTGCGCGGCCGGCAAAGTCAAGAAAGTCGTGTACGGGTTCGTATCCCTCGACTCGATCGCACTCGAGCCTCACTTCCGCTCCGCACGTCAGAGTGGGTCCATCGCCGAGTGTGTCGAATATGACGAGGGCATGCTGCAGTGGGCGTTGTATGCCGCCAGCCTGCGCCTTCCTTTTCTGCCCACACGCGCCGGGCTCGGCAGCGACGTCACCGTCGTGAACCCACAGTTGCGCACCGTCACGTCTCCGTACGCCGATAGCGAGGAATTGCTCGCAGTTCCTTCCCTCGAACTTGACGCGGCTTTTGTTCACCTGAATCGTGCCGACATCCACGGCAATGCGCAATTTCTCGGTCCCGACTTGTACTTCGATGACCTCTTTCTCGGCGCGTGTGCCACAGGACGGCGCTTCTTGAGTTGCGAAAAGATCGTAACATCAGACGAACTGCTGAAGAACGGCACTTTCCACACGATGAAGATCAATAGATCGATGGTGGATGGCGTCATCGAGTCGCCGAATGGCTCACACTTCACCCACTGCACGCCTGATTACGAACGCGACGAGAAGTTCCAGTCGGCATACGTCAAGGCAGCAGCAGACCCCGAGACTTGGTCAGCATTCGCCAGCCGTTTCTTGGGCGGTAGCGAGGCGGACTACCAGGCAGAAGTGAAGAAATGGCACGACGAACAGAAAGCGCAGGCGTGACGATGACTGCAAGCACAACTCTTGCCGACATCTGCGTGGTGGCGGCAGCAGAAGCATTCCGGGGTAACGGCGAAATCTTCGGAAGCGGCATGGGCACCATCCAGACACTCGGCGTGCGCCTAGCGCGCGCGACATTCGAACCAGATCTGCTCGTCAGCGACGGCGAAGCATTCTTCGTGGCGAACAACTTGCCAATCGGTGGCAGCGACAAAGTCGTCGAAGGCTGGGTTCCCTTCCGACAAGTGTTCGACACAGTGTGGGGTGGTCGTCGTCACGTCATGATGGGCGCCAGCCAGATCGACATGTACGGGAACTCGAACATCGCGAACATCGGGCCGTGGAAACAACCGAAAGCCCAGCTGCTCGGCGTGCGTGGCGCACCCGGAAACACCATCAACAACAAGACCAGCTTCTTCATCCCGAAGCACACGTCGAAGGTGTTCGTCGAAAAAGTCGACATGGTGAGCGGCATCGGATATGACCGAGTCGCCAAGATGAGCAAGTGGACTCGCGACAATTTCTGCTTGCCGCGAGTCATCACCAACTTGTGCGTCCTCGATTTCGAGACTCCTGACAATCGCATGCGCCTGCGCAGCGTGCATCCAGGTGTCACGGTCGACGATGTCATCGCGAACACCGGTTTCGAGCTTGTCATCCCGTCCGACGTCCCGGAATCCCGTGGACCAAGCCCAGAAGAACGGTCGATCATCGAAACGCTGGATCCTCGTGGACTGCGCAACAAGGAAGTCGCCTGATCATGCATCCAACTCTGCGCACCAAGTTCTGTGACCAAGTCGGGGTGCAGTACCCCATCGTGCAGACCGGCATGGGTTGGGTCGCCACATCAAGCCTCGTCGCCGGTACTGCCAACGCCGGTGGTCTCGGAATTCTCGCCAGTGCTGTGATGGACATGGACGAACTTCGCAGCGAAGTGGCCGAGATCAAGCGCCGTACGAACAAACCATTCGCCGTCAATATGCGCGCCGATGCCGCTGACATCGAAGAGCGCGTCGACTTCCTCATCGAACAAGGCGTGAAGGTCGCTTCATTCGCTCAGGCACCGAAACAAAAGATCATCGAACGATGCAAGAGTGCCGGCGTCTTTGTCATGCCGTCCATCGGTGCGCGTCGACATGCAGAAAAGGTGCTGGATTGGGGCGTTGATGCCGTTCTCGTGCAAGGCGGTGAGGGTGGCGGACACACTGGTTCGGTTCCGACGAGCATCTTGTTGCCCGATGTCATCGACGCAGTTGCCGGACGAATTCCGGTCATCGATGCCGGTGGGTTCTTCAGCGGGCGTGGTCTCGTCGCTGCACTCGCTTACGGAGCAGATGGAATCGCAATGGGCACTCGCTTTCTTCTCACGAAGGATTCGACAGTTCCCGACGTCATCAAACAGTTCTATCTGAAGCAGAACGTGCAAGGCACCGTCGTCAGTACTCAGGTCGACGGTGTTCCGCATCGCGTGTTGCGTACCGAATTGGTGGAATTCCTCGAGAGTGGTCGTGGACGTCTGCTTGCGTTGCCTCGTGCCACACTCAACGCTCTCAAGTTCCGCAAGATGACCGGCACACCCATGGCCGACATGTTGCGCGAGGGGCTCGAGATGCGCAAGGCGCTCGACCTCACCTTCGCGCAGATGCTGATGGCAGCGAACACTCCGATGTTGCTCAAGGCAACGATGATCGATGGAAACATCGACGCTGGGGTCATGGCCAGCGGCCAAGTGGTGGGTGTCATCAAAGACCTACCTACTTGCGATGAACTCATTCAACGAATCATCGACGAGGCCGAGACGGCCCTGAAGGAACTTGGGGCCTGACATGGCAGTCACCACATTGAATGGCATCGACGAGGTCCGTGCGGCCAGAGGTCGCCATCTCGGTCACAGCGAGTGGATGACCATGGACCAAGAGCGGATCAACCAGTTCGCTGAAGCAACTGGTGATCGACAGTGGATTCACATCGATGTCGAGCGTGCAAAGTCGGGGCCGTTCGGTGCACCCATTGCGCACGGGTACCTCACTTTGTCGCTGTCCAATTACTTCCTTCCACAGATCATCGAGGTGCAAGGGTTTTCGATGGGTGTCAACTATGGCGTGGACAAGGTTCGTTTCCCTGCCCCGGTGAAAGTCGGAACACGCGTACGCGCAGGTGCCGAACTCATCGAAGTGTCAGACATCAACGGTGGTGTTCAGACTCTCATCCGCATCACGGTCGAGACTGAAGGCTCAGACAAACCGAATTGCGTCATCGACTCACTCTCGCGTTGGATGGTCTGACATGTCCGTTCTAAATTCTTTCCGCCTCGATGGCAAGGTCGCGGTTCTGAACGGCGCGGGTCGCGGCATCGGTGCTGCCAGCGCGATTGCGTTGGCTGAGGCCGGAGCCGACGTTGCAGTGCTGTCCCGAACAAAGGCTCAGATCGAAGACGTCGCAGGTCAGATTCGGGCATTGGGCCGCCGTGCAGTTGCCATCGAATGCGACGCAATGGACTCAGATGCCGTGACGAGCGCGATCGACCAAGCGGCACATGAACTCGGGCGTATCGACATTGCAGTGAACGTCGTCGGTGGCGCAATGCCTGGCCCCTACACCCGGGCGAGCGACGCAGCGTTGGCTGACGCGTTCGACCGCAATGTCACCACGGGAATTCGTGTCGTTCGAGCAGCCGTTCCGCACATGCTGAACGTCGGCGGTGGCAGCATCATCATGATTTCATCGGCCATCGGTCACCTTGCTGGCCGCGGTTACGCCATGTACGGGTCGGTCAAGGCTGCAGTCGATCACTCCGTCAGGCAATTGTCACTCGAATTGAACCCGAAAATTCGAGTCAACGCCGTCGCACCCGGCGCGATTCTCACTGAAGCACTCGCGACTGTCATGACCAATGACGACATTCGACTGGGCCTCGAGAACGGAACTCCGCTTCGGCGAGTCGGACTTCCCGAGGACATCGCAGCTGCCGTGTTGTACCTCGCGTCACCGGCATCGAGCTACGTCACGGGTCAGATCATCCCTGTCGACGGTGGCCTTGTCGCACCGAACCTGCCGCTGCCGCTACCCGACTTGTGAGCACCGGCGACCTCGACGGAGAGTTAGAGGCTGAGGCCATCGCTCGCGACAACAGCTCGGGTTCATCTCGTCCTGGACGGCTTTCCGGTTCAGTCTTCCGACACAAGTCGTTCCGCACCTTCTTCATCGCAGCATCAATCTCGAATGGTGCGGCGTGGATGCAACTTGTCGCAGTTCCCGCTTTGCTCTTCGATATGACCGATAGCGCCACATGGGTCGGATTCTCCACGTTGGTCAACACGATGCCGTCGGTGTTCTTCACCGCGTGGGCGGGAGTCATCGCAGATCGAGTGTCACGCAAGCGCATGCTGATTGCGACTCAGACGGTGCAGATGATGGCCAGTTTCTCCTTGTTCGCCCTGTATGCCGCCGACATGTTGTCACCGTGGTGGATCATCACCATCGGATTCCTGAACGGGGTTGCGACCGGGTTCGGGGCACCCACGTGGCAGGCCTTCGTTCCATCACTCGTACCGGAAGAAGACATGCTCGACGCGGTTCGTCTGAACTCCGTGCAATTCACGTTGGCCAGGTTCATCGGTCCCGCACTTGCAGGTGTGGTCATCACTGCATTCGGCCCAGGTGCAGCGATTTTCGGAAATGCTTCGACTTTCATTCTCGTCATCGTCGTTCTCGCCGTCGTCACGACCCGACCAGGCTCTACCGCATCGCGAGAGTTCACCGTGATGACCGCACTCAAAAATGGCGCAAGATACATGTGGCGACACACTCCGATGCGCCTCGCAGTCATCATGGCTTTCGTCAGTAGCTGTTTTGGTCAAGCAGTGCAGTTCATCAGCGCAGCAGTCGCAGCTCGTATCTTCGATCGACCCAGCACTGACAATGCGGGCCTGATGATGGCTCTTGGACTCGGTTCGGTGCTTGCGAGCATCGTGTCCGCTCGTTATGGAAAACAGATGAAGCGGTCGACTGCGATTCGACAGGCACTCGTGTTCTATGTGTTGTCGACCTTGTTGATTGCTGCGACCAGCAATTACTTCCTCGGAATGATCGGGTTCTTCCTGGGAGGCATGGCGCACCTCCTCATGGCTGTCGCACTCAATACCCTGATCCAGGGAACCGTCCCTGACCGTGTCCGTGGTCGCGCAGTGTCGTTCTATCTACTCGGGGTGCTAGCAGGCATCCCCGTCGGTTCATTCGCACTCGGAGCACTCGGCGACTTGGTGTCATTGCGTGTCGGCCTCATTGCCTATGCCGTCGTGTTCGTTGCTGTGCACACCGTGCTGCACACCAAGAACCTGTTTCCATTGTTCGACGTCGAGAAACTCGACGACTAGGAACGAATCACATCAACCGATCACGCCGTCGGCACGCAGTGCGTCGATGTCCGAAGGCGAGAGACCCAATTCAGAAGTCAGCACAGCTTCGGTGTGCTCACCCAACATCGGAGGCATCGAATCTGGACCCTCGGTCATTCCGGTCAACTTCACCGGATTACCAGGCACGACGATGGGCTCTGGCACGTCGTCAGTGCGTGGCATCTCGACCAACATGTTTCGAGACTTCACATGCGGGTCGTCGATGACTTGTTGTGCGCTCAACACTGGTCCGGCTGCAATTCCCGCCTTCGCGAGAATATGGCAAGCTTCGACTGACGACTTGTCTGCCGCCCACTGACCAGCTGCCTCGCGAATGACATCCATGTGTTCACGCCAGCCTTGACGTGTCGCAAAACGAGGATCATCGACGAACTCAGGTTTGCCGATCTCAGTGACGAATCGTGCGAACTCATGCTCACGGCCACACTGCACGATGAACCAACCGTCTTTTGCAGGGAAACCGTCCATGATGAGGTTCAAACCACCACCCGGTTCAGGGCGCTCACCCATCGACCAGTAGTTCGTGACGACATCGGCAAAAGCAACCATGGAGTCGAACATGGACACATCGACGTGTTGCCCGATGCCGGTGATGTCACGATGACGAAGCGCTGCCAGAAGTCCGATGGCGCCGAACAACGATGTACCAATGTCTCCGAGTGCACCGACGGGACTCACGACCGGAGGCTGACCTTTCGGACGCTTCCATTCATACAACCCACTCATTGCTTCTCCGACCGCTGCATAGGCGGGCCAATACCCATACGGCGATTCGACGGTGTTACCGAACCCCGACACCGACAGGTAGATGACATTCGGTGCGACTGCTCGCACGTCGTCATAGGCAAGACCCATTTTCTTCAGTGCACCACCCTTGAAGTTCTCGGCGAACACATCGAACTGCGTCGCCAACTTCAGCACCAGTTCACGGCCCTGTGGATGCTTGATGTCGATTGCTATCGAGCGTTTGTTCAAGTTGTTCCTGAGGAACGTCGCCCCGGCGGATTTCCCGTCTGGCTGCTTCATCGCAGGAAATGAACCGCGCGCAAGGTCGCCTCCCTTCGGGTTCTCGACTTTGAGCACCTCAGCGCCGAGGCGGGTCATGAGCTGTGTGGCGAATGGCAAGGCCTGCATCTGTTCAAGCGCCAAGATGCGCACCCCGTCCAACGGCTTGCCGTTCCCCTTGGCTTGCACATTGTCGATATCTCCGAGTCGCATGACACAAACCGTAGTGCGCACTGTCGCATGGCACACAAGAAGCGCGCATTCATGTACGACGTTCGGGGTCCAACAACTAGCCTTGCAGTGTGCAAGGAATCATCACTTGGGGCACCTATTTGCCCTACCGACGACTCGACAAGTCCTCCATCGCTCCGTTCGTTGGTCAAGGCGGAGGCAAAGGAACGCGCACAGTTGCATCTTTTGACGAAGACCCGACGACGATGGCCGTCGAAGCGGCGCGTAATGCTTTGCGTGGTCGAAATATCAGCCCGCGACAACTTCTGTTCTCCACGGTCAGCCCGACATACGCAGACAAGACCAATGCCACGGTCATACATGCGGCTCTTCGCTTGAACGATTCCGTCGCAGCCCTCGACCTCGGTGCCAGCGTGCGCAGTGCCGTCGGTGGACTGATGATGGCCGCACGCAGCAACGTCACGACACTCGTGGCCAGCGCCGACATCCGAACTGGTCTCGCTGGTAGCGCTGAAGAGGCTAACGGCGGCGATGCCGGTGCCGCATTCGTCATCGGTGACTCATCGTCTGCACCGGTTGCTGCAGAAATTCTCTCGGTCACAAGTGCCACGGAAGAATTCATCGACCGTTGGCGTTCACCTGGTTCTGTGCGCACGAAAGTGTGGGACGAAAAATTCAGTGAGGTCACATACACCCCCCTGGCCAAGGCAGCATGGAAGCAAGCTCTTGTCGATGCGAAGATCTCGGCCGAAGACATTTCCATGATCGCAGTGGCCTCGCCGCACGCACGTGTGGCGGCATCAGTTGCCGCGAAGTTGGGTGTGGCAAGAGTGGTCGGCGATGTGGTTCCGACCATCGGCAATTCTGGCGCCGCTCACCCAGGGCTACTTCTTGCGAGCCTTCTCGAGAGCAGTGAAGCAAATCAAGTGATTGCACTGGTGTCTCTCACCGACGGCGCGGACGTCATCATCTTGCGCACCACTGAACACCTTGCTGCTGCACGACCCACGCCGAGCTTCGACGAACAGCTCAATGGTGGTGCTCCGCTTTCGTACGGCAAGTTCCTCTCATGGCGCGGAATGATGTCGATCGAGCCACCACGCCGACCCGAGCCACAGCGCGTCTCGG
>DAIOTI010000006.1:13106-17423 GCA_036752105.1 Ilumatobacteraceae bacterium
AACGGCTGCAGCGCGCAGCGAGAAGTGGAAGTACGGATTCATCGGCTCACGCGACAAGACCACCGGAAGTGTGCATCTCCCTCCGCTTCGAGTCTCCGTTGACGGTCAACGCACCGACGACATGGAGGACGCGCCGATGGCCGATGTTCTCGGCACAATCGCCACCTTCACCATCGATCGTCTCGCATATTCACCAAGTCCGCCCATCGTGTTCGCAGTCGTCGACTTCGACGGTGGCGGACGCTTACCTGTCGAACTGTGTGACATCGACATCGAAGAAGTGAAAATTGGGCGACGTGTACGTATGACATTCCGTCGCCTCTTCACGGTCGACGACATCCCCAACTATTTCTGGAAAGCGACGCTGGTGCGGGACAACTGACCCGACCGAGTATCGAGAAGGAGAAACGAACATGGCATCGCATGGAATCAAAGACCGAGTCGCCATCGTCGGAATGGGTTGCACCAATTTCGTCGAACACTGGGACCTCGGTCTCGACGACCTCGTCATCGAGGCATCAAACCAGTGCTATTCGTCTGCTGGTGTCGCCAAGAACGACGTCGACGCATACTGGCTCGGTACGGCACAAGGCGGTATGAGCGGCATCACCTTGTCTCGACCCTTGCAGCTCGACAACAAGCCGGTCACGCGTGTCGAAAACTTTTGCGCCACCGGCAGCGAAGCATTGCGTCAAGCGGCGTACGCGGTCGCCAGTGGCGCATACGACCTCGCCATGGCAGTCGGTGTCGAAAAGACAAAGGACAGCGGATTTCAAGGACTGAATGCTGTACCTCCCCCGAACGATGGCACTGGGCGCACGCTCACCGCTGCGGCAATGTTCTCTATGGTTGCTCCGGCATACGCGAAGAAATTCGGCGTCGACCCGGAAGAGCTTCGTGAAGCAATCGCTCATGTTGCATGGAAGAACCATTACAACGGTGCGCGCAACAGCCGTGCTCAATTCCGCAAGGAAGTGTCCATGGACACCATCAAGAAGTCGCCGAAAGTCGCCGGCGACTTGGGTGTGTTCGATTGTGCAGGTGTCGCAGATGGCGCCGCGGCAGCAATCATCTGTCGCGCCGAAGACGCACACAAGTACACCGACAAGCCTCTGTACGTGAAGGCTCTGTCGTTCGTCGCCGGTAACGGCTCTGGGCTCACCGACCCTGAGTACGACTACACCACATTTCCAGAGATCGCAGCATGCGCTGTCGACGCATACGCACAGGCCGGCGTCACTGACCCGAGCAACCAAATTGCTCTCGCCGAAGTGCACGACTGCTTCACCATCACTGAATTGGTCCTCATGGAAGACCTGCAATTCAGCCCTCGTGGCACCGCTTGGAAGGACGTTCTCGACGGTCGCTTCGACCTCAAGGGTCAATTGCCGGTGAACCCCGATGGTGGACTCAAGTCCTTCGGTCACCCAGTCGGCGCTTCTGGACTGCGCATGATGTTCGAAGCCTGGCTTCAGCTCCGGGGCGAAGCCGGCGAAGACCGTCAGATCTCGACCGACCGGTCTCTCGCCCTCACCCACAACCTCGGCGGCTACCCGGGCGAAATGGTGTCGTTCATTTCCATCCTTGGCACCCAGTTGGGCTAGAACTCTTTTCGATGGCCGCTGGGGCAGCCGACACATTGGGGGACAACATGCAAGATGCACGCGCTGAAGACCGGTTACTCATTGCCGAACTTCTCAACACGTACTCATTCGCGATGCTCGACCGTGACTTTGACGCTTGGCAGGGCTGTTTCACGACCGACGGTCACGCTGACTACACCACTGCGGGAGGCGTTGCCGGAACCCCGGCTGAAGCAGCCGAATGGCTGAAAGGTGTGTTCGGAATGTTCGACATCTCCGCGAGCCAAGCAAGCAACGTCGTCATCCAATTCACCGGGGACGACACCGCGAATGTGCGCAGCATGTACAAGATGGTCATGCGGGTTCCTGGCGACACACCTCATTACATGGAGGCCTGTGGCTGGTATCGCGACAAAGTGAAGCGAACGAGCGACGGATGGAAGATCGCTGATCGTTTCGAACAGCTTCTCTACATGCGCTGACAGTCATGCCACTTCCATCCAAACGAGATCCGCAACAGATTGCCGACATTCTGGGGCAATGGTACGAACAGAGACTCGGAACAAGAGTCCACATCGCAGATGTCGGAGTTCCTTCAGGTACAGGCATGAGCAGCGAGACGATTCTTTTCAATCTCGATCCAGATGGAATGAAATATCCGAAGGTCGCGCGAATCCGCCCGAGTATGGACGACTGGCCGGTGTTTCCCGTGTACGACCTCGAGGCTCAATACAAAGCAATGCAATTTGTCGCCGCTCGAAGCGATGTACCTGTGCCCACCGTGACCGATGTGGAACTCGACGAATCAATCCTCGGCGCACCATTTTTCATCATGGACCGCATCAATGGTGAAGCTCCACCAGACATGATGCCCTACACATTCGGTGGCAGTTTTCTCGATGCGATGTCTGCCGAAGAACGACGAGATCTTCAACGCAATGCTGCGACCGTCCTTGCCAAGATCCACGCAATTCCACTCGAGGACGAGGACGTGTCATTCGCTGCTCCGAACCTCCGAGAGCCACTTCGTCGCATGTTGGATGAGCAACGTGAGTACTACGAGTGGTCCCGAGCGGGAATCTCCTACCCCACCATCGAGGCAGCGTTCGATTATCTCGAGCGCAACATGCCGAGCGATCCAGGTCCGGTCGTGTTGTCATGGGGCGACGCGCGCATCGGCAACATGTTGTTCCAGGGGCCACGACCTGTCGCGGTACTCGACTGGGAGATGGTGAATGTCGGACACCCCGGAGTCGACGTCGGGTGGATGGTGTTCATGCACCGTTTCTTCCAGAACATTGCCGAAGTAATGGGCATGCCGGGTTTCCCTGACATGATGCTCGAAGAAGACGTGATCGCTGATTACAAGGCGGCCGGTGGGCACGACCCTGGCGACCTCACCTGGTACCAAGTGTATGCGGCCATGCGTTTTGCAGCCATCTCTATCCGAACGTCACGGCGTCAGATCGCCTACGGCGAGGCTGTGGAACCCGACGACCCAGAGCAACTCATCATGCACCGTGACTTACTGCGGTCGATGATCGGGCTGTCGTAGCGCACACGGCGCAAAATTTTGACGCTCAGAATCTGCCGACGTACGTGGCAAATGAATCGAGCGTCTGCAGCACGGTGTCGCGATCAGCAGCAGGAACACGCAACACGACTTCGGTGCAACCGATGTCTCGGTAATACGCCAGTTTGTCATCAGATGGAAGCGTGCCGAACGGAACGATGTCTGGTGATCCGTCGCGATTGTGTCGCGCCCAAGCGTCACGCAACACCGGAAGTGAGTCGCGGATGCCTGCCCCGCCGCTCGGAATCCAACCGTCGGCCCACTCCGCGATTGCTGCAAACATCTTGGGGCCAGGCGCTCCGCCGATCAGCGTACGTATACGTGGTTGCTGAACAGGCTTTGGCCACGCCCACGACGGCTCGAACGACACGTACTCACCCTTGAACTCGGCCACTTCATCTCGCCAGAGGGCGTTCATCGCCAACATGTACTCACGAGTGCGTTCACGACGTGTCGCGTAGTCCACTCCGTGATCGGCCATTTCTTCTTTGTTCCAGCCGTAGCCCACTCCGCACACTGCGCGACCACCACTGATGAAGTCGAGCGTCGCCCACTCTTTCGCATAGGCAATGGGATCGTGTTCGACCACCAACGCGACTCCGGTTCCGAGCTTCAATTTCGAAGTGACGGCAGCACATGCTCCGAGTGACACGAGTGGATCAAGACTGCGCTTGTAATCATCGGCGAGTTCGGAATCGCCGGTCGGTGCTGGAGTGAGGCGACTGGTCGGAATGTGCGTGTGTTCAGGAATATAGAGCGAGTAGAAACCACGAGCCTCGGCTTCGACCGCGAGGTCGACGACATTCATCGACCTGTCTGTGTTGAAGATGGTGAGGCCTAGGTGCATCTGCTACTCCTTCAGCAAGTCAGGTCGACACGTCGTGACGAGTCGACGAATGCCGGCACGCCAGCCGACTTGCGAACGAAATCCGGTGGCATGCAGCTTCTCAAGATCAGGGATGATGGCGGCGATGGTCGCCGTCGTCGGGTTGTACTTCGGGACAAGCCCGGTGAGTCGACCCATTTCCTCACACCAATCTTCGATTCCGGCCACTTCGTCTCCACCCCAGTTGATGACGGTCGCCGGAGTTGACGCAGTCGACAACAAAAAGGGAATGCTGCGGTTGATGTCGTCTGCGTGTATCGGCGTGTAAGACGTCG
>DAIOTI010000007.1:0-17118 GCA_036752105.1 Ilumatobacteraceae bacterium
TGGTGGAAGTGGTCGTCGTGCTGGTTGTGGTGGTGGTCGTCGCACTTTCCACGAACTGCAAGAACTTCTGCGCTGAGAGCGAGGACGAAAATGTGCGCTCGCCTTCCACGTCGCTCACCACCGTGGGAGGGAGGTCTTCGACCTTCACGTCACTCACCGCACTGATGGTGGGCTTGAACCACAGCACGCCACCTGGTCGGCCGCGATACACCACCACGACTCCGTCTTTCTCGCCGATGAAGTAGCCGCTACGTGCGTACATACCGAGCACGCTCAGGCCGATTGCCACAATTGCCACCACCACGATCACCGACAATGTGACGAGCACCCGTGAGCGCTTCTTCGTCTTCACTTCGGGAGCTGGCATCGCAGCTGGTGTTGCGTCGTCGAGCAACGGCGTCACGAAAGGTCGCGTGCTGTCGCCAGAGATGTCGATGTCGTCACCCACCACGTCGATCACCACGACCGTGGTGTTGTCGCGACCACCAGCTGCGTTCGCAGAATTCACCAATGTTTGTGCTGCTTCACCAGGAACGGGGTGCATGCGGAGAATGTCGGCAATGTCGGCATCAGTGACTTCATCGACGAGACCGTCGCTGCACAACATGAGTCGATCGCCTGGTTCGATACGCAATGACTGCACATCGACGGTGACATTGCGGTCAATGCCGAGTGCGCGAGTGACGATGTTGCGACGCGGGTGCGTGCGTGCGTCTTCGGCGCTGATGACACCTTCATTCACCAGCTCTTGCACGTATGAATGATCAGTAGTCACACAGCGCATGTCACCGTTGCGCAGCAGATAGGTGCGTGAGTCGCCGACGTTTGCCACCAAGATGTGGCCGTCACCTTCTGGCACAACTGCAACTGCGGTGAGAGTTGTGCCCATGCCGGCTTGTGTGCTGTCGTCGAGGCTGGCGGTGTAGATGACCGAGTTGGCTTGCTGCACAAGGCTGCGCAACACTTCGCTAGTTGCGATGCCTTCGCGCAAGCCTGCCTTCAACGTGGTGACAGCTAACGCGCTCGCTACTTCGCCGGCGTTGTGTCCGCCCATACCGTCAGCGACAGCGAAAAGACCAGCCTCGGCGAGCAGTGCGTCTTCGTTTTGTTGACGTACCTTTCCGGTGTCGGTGTGGGTTCCCCAGCGCAGCTGCATCAATGAACTTCCATGACTGTGCTTCCAAGTTGCACGCGATCACCCGAGCGCAACTTCTTTTCTCCTGTGACCTTCTGACCGTTCACAAAAGTGCCGTTGGTGGAATTCAGATCAACGATCCACAGCGCACCCTCACGATGTTGGAAGGTGGCGTGATGTGTGGAGATGAACGTGTCGTCGGGCATGGGCACTGCGTTGTCGTCGGCACGACCGACAGTCAGGCTCTCGAGCACGCTGAAGCGTTGCCCGCGAGATTCTCGTGGCTCAACCACCACGACAGCTGGAAGGCCCTTGGTGTGTTTGGCCTTGACCTTTTTTGTGGACTCGTTAGTTGAAGTTGAAGTGGAGGTGGAGCGACCGCGACGAATGCGTGCACCTTCAGCAGGTACTGGGGTTCGCACTTCGCTCCACACCGCCCACAACACACGGGCAAAGAAGAGATACACCAGCGCCAGCAGCGCCACTTTCAGGACGGCGAGCAGTTGATCGGTCATCAGGTGGTTTCGAACCGCACCTGAGCAGTACCGAAGTTGATGACGTCGCCGTTTTGCAACAACTGGTCTCCGGCAATCTGCACACCGTTCACTTTGGTGCCGTTGGTGCTTCCTTTGTCACGCACCACCACTTCACCGTTCGCACTTGCAAACTCGGCATGCGTGCGACTCACGTTGCTGTCGCTGATGACGATGTCGCATTCCAAGTTCCTGCCCACCACGTACACGCCTTCGTGTAGTTCGATGCGTTCGCCGTTCGGCAAGGTGAGCGTGGCCGATGCGCGGTCGATGAGCGATGTCGTGAGGTTCTCTTCGGTGGGCGGCGCGACTACTGGTTCTGCCGCAGGTTCTGTTACCGGTGATGGGGCAACAGTTGCTGCGGGCTCTGGTGCCGCAACGGGTACTTGCTCCTCGGCAGGTTGCTCGGCGTCGTCGTTCCGACTGGTGATGTCGAACTTGCCCTTCCGAAAGTCGGGGTTGGTACGAAGCGTGACCCGCACCGAGCCTTCTGCGTGGTAGCCCTCTTGGCGAATGTATTCACGCACGGCTTCGGTGAGTTCTTGCTTCAGTGCTGTCTCGAGGTCGGCGAAACTCTCTCGATCTGTCGCACTGAGGTGCACCAGGTAGGTGTTCGGCACCACGCGGCGGCCTTGCGCATCGACTTCACGTTCTGCATCGACGTGCGCCAGAAGTCGTCGACCAATTTGCAGCGGACGCACGCCACCGCCGAAGAGTCGCGAGAACACACCGTCGAATGCGTTTTCCATTGACTTCTCGAGTGATTTCCGTGCCATGACTGTGTTCAGGCTAGTGGTGGTCCGTGTTGGGCAGTTGGCATGGGGTGGATAGCGTGAGTCCTCTACCCGTAGGCGCGAGTGGCGGAATGGCAGACGCGCTGGCTTCAGGTGCCAGTGTTCGTAAGGACGTGGGGGTTCAAGTCCCCCCTCGCGCACCAACGGTGGGTGGGAATCGCTGCACATTGTGCAGGTCTGAGTTCAAGGAATCAGTTCGTAGAGGAATTGATATCCGAACAGTTGTGGTCGAATTTTGAGCAACGCTTTGTCAACCAGTTTGAACGGCGCGATAAGTGGCCTTGGCACTTGATGGCCGCCTCGGGAGAGCACGTCGAAAGGAAGCCCAGTCACGCCGATGCGATGTGCCGTGAATCCAGACCGTTGGACCATTCGCTCAAAGCTGCGCCTAGTGAAAAATCTCATGTGGGTCGAGTCGAGAATGCCACGACTGTCGTAGTCGAACATGCCGAGAGCTGTTTTGGCGCGCGGATACCAGTGAGCGAAGTTAGGAATGCTCACCACCACCTTTCCGGAAGGTGCGAGCACCGACTTGATTTCGACCAACAGTGATTCCGGATCTCGTACATGCTCGATGACATCAGCACAGAGAACCATGTCGAACGGTGCATCAAGATCATGGGGAAGCCCGTCGTCGAGGTTCGCACGGTAGAAGTTGTCTACTCGGTCACGCACGCCGGGAAGTTCGTCGATGTCGACTCCGACTACCTCATGTCCGAGCACTTTCAACCGTTCTGCAATTGAACCATCGGAACAGCCGAGGTCGAGTACGCGACTCTTCTGATGCCTAGCCAGATGGGAGATGAGTTGCCCGTGTGACGAGTCTTTGGATGCCTTCACCTCGTAACTTGACGTCTGAACAAATCGACTGCGCCCAAAGCCCATCTTGCGTAATCGATAACGGAGTGTCTCGAGTGTCACCTGTCTTGCGTATTTCAGACCGTCGACCCTGCATATCTCGTCGCCGTAATACGTGGGGATCGGGATTTCGACGATTTGGGCACCGATCTCTGTCATCTGCAAGATGATTTGTGTGTCGAAGTCGAAGCCGTCAGAATTCGTGTCATAAGGAACGTTGCTAAGTGACTTCACGGAATAGGCGCGATATCCGCTGTGCCATTCAGACAATTGAGTTCCTGCCATGGCGTTTTCCCATGTCGTCAGAATGCGGTTGCCGACGTATTTGTACAACGGCATGCCGCCTTTCAAGGCCGTACCCTTTGTCATCATGCGCGAGCCGAACACCACGTCGGCTTCACCATCCAGAATCGGTTTCACCATGTCGGGCAGCATTTCGGGGGCGTACTGACCGTCACCGTGCAGCAACACGACGACATCGAGCCCCATGTCTGCAGCCCAGCGGTATCCGTGTTTCTGGTTTCCGCCATAGCCAAGGTTCACCGGGTGTTTAACCACATGAAGTGGCATGTGATGCGACTTGCCTTGGTAGTCGACCGCGACATCAAAGGTGCGGTCAGTACTTGCATCGTCACACACGAACACAGCCGACACATGTTCGATGAAGTCGTCTGGAATTCGGTCAAGCACCTGCACCAGGGTGTCTTCAGCGTTGTAGGCGACAATCAACACGCCGACTTTTGGCTGGTGTGAGTCACCCACAGGGACAAACCTACTTTGGTCTATCGACCGGCCGTTTCATTGTTGTGTAGAGAGATTGTCACGTTGTCGATTGGTCGGTCTGACTGCAGATACAGCCGTGAGGTGGTCCATCCGAACCAGGTCGGACAGGCAGCCACGTGGGCACCAGCGACGTTGTGCTTGCCATTCGACGAGAAAGCAATCGCTCGCTTCCCGTCGAGAGCCTGGTCGTAGAGCAAGAAACTGTTCTTGGCGAGAAGCGTTTCACTCTTCAAGAGCATCCATGAATATTCCTTGAAGTTCTCAGGCAACTCGAGCACTGTCATATAACGCATCTCTTGGGCCAACCCCAGGCGAACTTTGCCGTCCACTGTGGGCTCTAACTGTTGAACATCGATGTGTCCGCTTGCCGAATTCTCGGTGAGAATTGGGGTCAGCACTTCAGAGTCCATGCGGAACACCTCGACCTTTTCGCCGGACGTTGTCAGAGGGATGTCGAACCAGAACCCAGGTCGTTCCCCGGTTTGTGAAAGTGGCAATGCAAGATCTGGACGCGGCAGAGATGTGCCACCGTCCATGACCACCTCTCCGTCGACTTTGACGATGATGCGTGTCGGGGTGTCACCGAGGGTGGGAGTCCAGCCGCGTACTGACAGCAGAGCAATTGCAGGTGCGCTGGTAATGGCAGTTCCTTCGTCAGTAGGTCGTGTTGTGAGGAACTGTGCCGCTGCACCCCAATTGCATCGCAGTTCATAACCGGGGTCGGACGCATCAAAGCTGCTGCGCAGTAGACGTTGTGCCTGGGTCTTGTCAGGAACGGGAACCGAGGTAGCCATGGAAGCAGCACCCACAAGGTCATTTCGCAGCATGAGAGTTTCGCCGTAGTAGTCGATCCAGGGGGAGTAGTTCCGCAATATGTACTCACTGATGTCGTAGTGCCGCACAGGGTTGATGACCCGGTCCCATTGATTCAGCCCTTCGCGTGATGCGTACACCACAACCTCGGGACGGACCTCTTTCAGAGCTGAAATCACTTCCAACTGGCTCTCGTGGGTTGCCGACTGAACGACATAGCTGTACTTGCTAATGGGCTTCTCGTTCAGCAGGAAGTTGTAGAGAGACGAAGAGTTGGAGAAGTCGTAGATGCGGTAGCCCTTCGGCAAATTCTCACGAAAGAATCCTTTGAGTGCGAGCACTTTCTCGGCAAACACACCATCGACGTAGTTTCCAAGTCGCGGAGCGATTGCTGGTGAGGTCGAGACTGCATTGAACCGTGACGGCAAGGTAGATCCGATGTCGACAAAGGTGGTGAACGGCGGTGCAAATGGCATCAGCACCACTGGAGCGACGAAGATCCATGCCAACGATTTGGCTGAATAACGTCGTGTACCTGACCGCAATGGTTCAATTGCGGAACCAATCATCTCAACGGACTTATTCACCATGTACAGGAGCACCGGCAAGACCGCGATGAGCGCCTGATACACATGTGTATCGGGGCGGATGGCTGTCTTTCGATAGAAGATCAGTCCACCGAGCGAGAGGGCGATGGCAGTCCAATCCTCTGGTGACAATCGTGTGCGACTGTGGAGTCGCCAGAGCACATAGAAGACCACTAGTGCAAAGAGAATCGGGGGAAGGATGAGCACTGCGGTGGGAGTTTTGAAGAACGGGTACTCCGCGTTAATAGGAATGGCCGTTTCCAGATGCCAACCAGATGGGAAAGTCAACCACCAATCCACAAAGCCGGGTAGGACCCCCCACCATTGAAGGAACAGTGCCATCACACTCATAGCGAAGACTCCGCACACGCCGAGACGAAGTGTGAGGGAGTCGTGCTTCCATGGTCGTGTTCCCGTTCGCCACTCCGAGAGATCTGCGACAACGACGACCAATGCGACTGCACTGAGGTACACGATCATCTCGGCAGCTAGTAACACGTTGACGAGAAGAATGCAGGCGAGAACGACTGCTGCAATCCAACGTCGCGAACGCAAGAACCAGACAAGTGGAATTGGGAGAAGTGCCAGAGGAATGAAGCGGAATACAAACAGGGTCTCGTCACCATGGAGGATCTCGGCAAACCCCCATAAAAACTTCTGAGGCACGAGGAAGAAAATCGTGATCAGAAAAAGAAAGACAGTGCTCTTGCGTACGAGCGCAGCTGTTCCGACATACAACGCGATGATGAGAGCAGGAGTAAAGATGAGTGTGTCACCGTTCACCATTCCCCAAAACGACGTTCCGAAAAGTTGAAAGCTGATTCTGGGAACAAGAACTGCCGGCAAGAAGCCAACATTGAAATAGAAGTCACGCCACGGCAATTCACCCGAGAGCCAACGATGCGCACCTGTGAGCATCTCACCGTGATGAAAGACATCAATGTCATTGACATCACCCATCGCATGACTTGTCCAGAGAAAGAGAAGAAGGGGCACGACAAGAAATGTGATCCGCGATCGCTCCATGCTCGGGACGTGACTAAGACCCTTCTGCTTGACACGAAGGACGTCAAACAGCACGAGTGAGACCGTCGCAAGCGCAGCTAGTGATAACGGGAGCCAGGACATCGAGACGGACTTGCCTTCGGCGAGGCGGTTCACCACCGTGCGCTGAGATACCACCCAGAGCGCCGGTACAACTAACCACGTCGCAGCCATTGTGAATAGTGACCTCAGATGTTCAGTTGACAATTGACTTGTTCGGGCGACAAGTCGTGACAGAGCGATGGCGCCCACGGTGAGAGTCAGAGTTCCAATCAGCAGAACAACTCTCACGTGATTAGTGGGAAGAACTCGAGCAGCGCTAGCAGCTGCTACAAGGGTGAATGACACGATAAGTGTTCGCCCCAAGCCATTCGTAGAGGTCTTCTCGGGCGTCACACCATGCTTGCTGTGCCACGGATGGAAGAGGTTTGCATCATTCGATTGCGGCAACCATGCAGCAAACGCAGGGAACACTCGACAGAGTCGCGAGAAATACCTATAGGTGAGGTAAGTGAGTAGTGGGAAGATCACTGCCCAGATGACGGTCACCCACCAGAGGTGGTCTGGGTCGAAGTCAAACACAAGAGCGTGGCCCATGCGGTCGGTGTCAATGGGCGACCGCACTGGTAGGAGCAACGCGAGGAGAAGTGTGACCCCAAGACCGACGCAGGCCGAAAGGATGAAGCGGACGGAGTAGCGGAATGCGACCCCGAGAAGGGCGCCGACCGGCGCGTCTTCTGCGGCCTGTGTCACGAGTTCGATGTTAGTGACGGCCACCTCGACACCGCGCCACCGTTTAGATTTGGCGTGTGAGTCAGTCCACTGCACAGGTACTAATCGCAGCAGTCTTCTGTCTGGGCTTCATCGCGTTCACCTATCGACTGGCTCGAAGTGGACACCTCAGTTTTCGCTACACGATGGGCTGGCTCGGTCTTTTTGCCATTGGCATTGTCGCAATGATCGCCTTGCCAGTCACCAACAAAGTGTCTGAATGGCTGAGACTGACCCCGGCTGCTCTCTTGGCTTTGAGCGGACTCTTTATTTTGCTGGTCATCTGCATCCAACTCTCAATCAGTATCTCGGGCATGCAGAACCAGATACGTCGACTTTCTGAAGAGGTCGCAAAGTTACGACTTGAAGACAACGATGCGATTCGCGGCCATGCTGACTAGAGCAAACACACTCGTCGTAGTTCCTGCCCTGAACGAAGAGTTATCTATTGGTGAAATTATCGAGCACCTTCATCGTGAGCGGTTCACGGTACTTGTCATCAACGATGGTTCGACCGACCAAACATCGCTCGTCGCTAAGCATCATGGTGCGCTCGTTATCGACTTGCCCTACAACATGGGGGTTGGTGGCGCGCTGAGAGTCGGCTTTCAGGTTGCGATTGAACGAGGATATGAGGCCGTCGTACAAGTCGATGCCGATGGGCAACATCCCGTGTCGTCAATACAGAATCTCCTTGATGAAGCGAATTCCTCGGGAGCACATCTTGTTGTCGGTAGTCGCTTCATCACGGACGGCACGACAATGGATGTCGGACTTGTTCGGCGAATGGTGATGAAGTACTTGGCTCGCTCTGCGTCTCGAGCGACAGGTGTCAAGATCACCGACTCCTCATCTGGCTTCCGTCTAATTAGGAATCCTTTGCTCGAGCAGTTCTCGCGATCTTTCTCGGCGAACTATCTCGGTGACACTTATGAGGCTCTCGTGTCTGCCGGTCGCGCCGGCTACATGGTGCGCGAGATACCTGCGGCGATGATGCCCAGGAAAGTCGGAGTGTCGAGCGCATCACTCATACAGTCGGTTCAGTTCACCCTCAAAGGCGTTGCCGTGTCGGTACTCAGATTGCATCCGCACATAGAGAGGCTGGATCGTCACGTCGGTCCAAGGTGAAGTGTGAACAAGGTCGAGATCACATTCGCCATTCCGTACTATCGCGGGCTTGACTATCTGAAGAAAGCCATTCAGAGTTTGTTGGATCAATGTAACCCGAATTGGTGTGCGGTGGTGGTCGATGATCGAGGTGGGGAAGACGCAGAGAGCACAGTCAGGGAGTTCGCAGACAGCCGCATTAGATATGTTCGTAACGAGGGGAACCTCGGCCTGGCGGGCAATTGGAACACGGCGCTTTCACTTGCTGAAACCGACCTCGTGACCATCTTCCATTCAGACGACGAGCTGGAATCCAATTACGTCGACTTGATGTTGGAACTGATGTCCCGATATCCGAATGCAGTGGCGGGCCATTGTCGTACGCGAGTAATTGACCAAGACGGACAGCCCCTCTGGTCATTGCCCGATGAAGTCAAGAAGATCATTCGCCCCGGAGGCACAGATGACATCATCACGAGTGGAGAGAAAGGTCTTCTGTCCATCACAAAGGGAGCATGGATATTTTGTCCGACGTTGTGCTTCCGAAGATCCATGCTTCCACCTGGCGGATTCAGTGCCCGATGGAAGTTCGTTCTTGACGTCGACTTGATGTCGCGAATCCTGTTTGACGGCGGAACAATCGTGGGAACTCCCGTGGTGGGTTATCGATATCGCAGACATCTGACGAATCAGACGGCTCTGCTCACAGAGTCGACCGTGAGGTTTCAAGAAGAATTCGATCACCTGAGTGAAGTAGCAACTTTGGCCGGGCAACGAGGCTGGAAATCAGTCGAGAAAAGTGCACGCCGTAAAACGGTGGTGCGACTTCATCTGGCCTACCAGTCACTCAGGGCTGTGATTGAAAGACGATGGAGTCGTGTCTTGCCACTCTGTAGAGGTGCATTCTTCGGTCACCTGAAATGACGGAGACGCCGTGGCTGCCACAACGGACGTCGAACATCACGACCCCCGATCTCCTTCGGCAGGCCGGCATATCGATCCCATGAGATTTCCTCTGGCCATCGTCTGGAGATTTCTGGAGACATTCGGTACTTGGCGCCGAGAAAATCGTTGTTCTCCTCAAAGCACCACATGTGTGCTTGCGGAGTTGAGATGATGCGGTAACCCATGCGGCCAATCCGCAGACACAAATCAATTTCCGCATATGGAGACGAAAGTGTCGGGTCAAAACCGCCAGCCTCTAAGAAAACGCTCTTCTTTACGAGTGTGCAGAACGTGCCCACTGCAGACACTTCACGGTCAGTGTGAAAGACGGCCCGAAATCCTGTGAAGTCCTTGCCAATTCCTTTTCCAGCGTTTTCTATGCAGTGCGGTCTCAAATTGTACGCAGCATGTAACAATCGTGAATTTGCTGTCCATACATATGGTGCCACCATCGCCACATCGTCGTCTAGAGCAAATCCGACTAGCCGTTCGCACCAGTCGGTGCTTCCCACTTGAAGCATTCCTGAGCCGATAATCACCAAGTCATGCTCGCTACTAATGATCGAATCGTTGAGGTCCGCAGGCACTCTAGATCGAGAGAATTCCAATTTGGTCAACACCAAATTCGGATAAGAGCTCTCGAGCTTCAGGGAATCAATCGTCTCGACGTCATGTCTTCGCTGTCGTCCCCAAACTTGAGTGCTTTGGCCGACGTACGGAACAATGAAGTCGACTGTGGGTAAGTCCTCCGGAAGGTTTCTCTTGATGAGATAGTTTCCAGGAAGGTCGGGAACCGTACTTACCGAGGCCGCAATTCCGATGCGTTCACAGTGGTCCTTGAGGGCGTTCTCCCCTGCCGTATATGCGTACGGTTTGGCGGCTGGATCTCCCGCTACCGAGCCTTCGATGATTCGCCAGTGATACAGCACTTTTGGAACATGATGTATGACAAAGGCCTTTTCAGTCACGCGCAACATCAAGTCGTAATCCTGGGAACCGTCAAAGCCTGGTCGAAATCCACCGATTTCTCGAAGCAGAGTTTGACGAATGACCGAGAAATGACAGACATACATCTGGTTACGGAATCGCTCAGGTGACCAGTCTGGTTTCCGAAATGCCTCACGTGTGCGTCCATCTTCACCGAGTAAGTCCTCGTCGGTGTACAGATAATCGATGGCTGGGTTGCTTCGTAATGCCGCAAAGACTTCGGCGAGAGCATCGGGCTCCAGCACATCGTCGTGGTCGAGCAGGCCGACGTATGTTCCTCGGGCCATGTTCAGGCCGTCATTAGAGGCCGCCACGATGCCACCGTTACTCGCTCGAAACTGGATGCGAATCCGTGGGTCAAGAGCAGCAGCTTGTCGAAGAACTTTGTGTACAGCCTGGTCAGTGGAACAGTCATCGATCAGACACAGTTCCCAATCTGATTCGGATTGCTCAAGAACTGACGCAATGCACTCTTCGAGAACCCGTTTTCCAGTGTTGTAGACCGGGGTGACGATAGAGATGAGCGGTGTAGCCTTCGCTTCGATGCCTCAACGCTACAAGGAGCGGATTCCACAGGTTCTTCCTTATCTATTCCTATTCGTGATGGCACTTACTGCCTCGTCAATTCATATGGTCGAGTATCGAACCTTTTCTCCCATAGACGAATTGCGCCATCTCGACTATGCGATTCGCGTGTCTCACGGGGAGCTTCCGAAACTTGGTGACAAACTCACCCAGGAAGCGATGAAAGAGGAGGCTTGCCGTGGTGTCGACCTCACAGGCTGGGCAGATCCACCTTGTGATACTCCTCGGTTCCGTCCGGTCGACTTCCGCGACGACGGCTGGCAAACGGCCAGCCCCCACCCACCTACTTACTACGCCGTTGCTGGGGTCACTGCTCGAGTGCTCAGGAAGGTGGGAATAACAGGAAGCCTCGTTGATGGGGCTCGGCTCATCTCTGGTCTCTTCTTCGCAGCAGGCCTCATGATGACCTTCTATGCAGGACGACTTCTTGGAATTCGCACAGCACCATTGCTGGCAGTCCTCACTCTTGTTCCAATTATTCAGTCAGTTCTTCACTCGTCGTCAATCGTCACACCAGATTCGATGAGCATTCTTGCGGGTGCATCACTTTTGGTAGCACTCGTTCGGTGGCAGCAGCGACGAATGTCACTCCACATCTTCTGTGTTGTCTCCGCCTTTGTTGGTTTCACGAAAATCACCAATGTGTTGGTAACCACTGTGGTTGGTCTGGCACTCCTTTTCTGGGCGCTCAATCGATCAGATGATCCATCACAGCGACGATCCAATCTGATTGCTGGCCTCGCAGTGCCACTTGCGTCATATGCATCTGCATTTCTCTGGCTCACATTCGATCGCGTACGCGCAACTATCGACCCGTCAATCGTTCCTCAGAACATTCAGCTGAGATACGAGGGCATACCGCCACTTAGCCATCTCCTTCAGCCAAGCGTTCTACTCAATTGGCTTCCACCGATAGAGAGCTACGACCCTCTTCGATTCACGACGTTCGAAGTGATGTCATTCCGAGGACTTGCAATCAACCTTCTCCTTGGCGGTCTACTCGTCGCCGCACTTCGTTTCAAACAGGACAGCAGAATTTCAGTTCTCGCTGGGTTCACATTTCTCGTGGCGATAGTCGGCTCACCAATGTTCGTTGCAGCCACGGCTGCGACATCAAGTGTGCTCGTCAACCCTGCTGGTCGCTACGGACTGAGCTTGCTTCCAGTCTTTGTCCTTGCACTTGCGAATTCATTGCGTGGACGAATTCCGAGCGTGGCTCTAACAATCATCGCGTGCATCACATACCTCGTGGGTGTTGGTGCGATGGTGTACTCATGACCACACAGGACAACTCATATACCGAACGGCTAGTCAAACTGTCAACGAGCCCACTTCGAAGGTTTTTGAATGTTCAGGCTCCCTATGGATGGAATATTCGCAGACTCGTCACGGCTCCAACGCTTGACATTGGATGTGGGATCGGCAGAAATCTTGCACACTTACACGGTGATGGCGTCGGTATTGACCATAATCAAAAGTCAGTTGATGTATGTCGACAGCGCGGTTTCGTAGCATTCACACCTGACGAGTTTCTTGAATCGGAGCATTCCGACAGGAAATTTCGGACACTCTTGATTTCACACGTCATTGAGCACTTGAGTGTTTTCGAAGCGAGTGAACTTGTGCGGTCCT
Organism: Ilumatobacteraceae bacterium; assembly: GCA_036752105.1. Taxonomy (GTDB): domain Bacteria; phylum Actinomycetota; class Acidimicrobiia; order Acidimicrobiales; family Ilumatobacteraceae; genus UBA2093. The sequence goes on from DAIOTI010000007.1 coordinate 12,575, forward strand.
ATCTTCCGTATCTTGCGACCGATGGACGCCTAGTCATCATCTGTCCTCAAGAGCGGGGCTTCCAAAGCGACTCGACTCACGTTCACTACTTTGATGCATCTGCGATTGAAAATCTTGTGTCGCAGCATGGGCTGAAAGTGGTCGACAATCGATCGTTTCCCTTTCCACCATGGACCGGCAAGTGGTTCACTCACAATGAGACGGTAATTGTTGCGACGCGCATTTAGCGATCATCTCTATCAATGAGAAGCGAAGTGTTTTTCGACTAATTGCCATGACAACACCGCAAGTGGGATTGTTCCAAGAATCGTGACGATTGCTAGAAGCGGTCCATTCCAAGACGTCTCGTCAATAAGAGCCACGATCAATTGCCCTACTGGAAACCCGTAGAGATATAGGCCATATGAGATGTCTACTTTTTGCCCGATGCTTCGAGTGCGGTGCGGAAGATAATGACTAATTCCTAGAAGAGCGTAGGGAAGAAGCAAGATTCCCCACGGCCAGAAAACATCAGCAGGAATGCTGATGAGCACCAACAAACATGATGCGAGTGTCCAGGACAGTCGAAGTGGAATCACGTTGCGGTAGTACGCGGTCATTGAGCCGGCGAGAAACGCAAGCCAGAGATTGAAGAAAAGGCGGCTATCAAGAACTCCAAGAATTGGAAATGGCAATCCGACAAATATCGGCCCTTGTTTGTTTGCGAGAATGGCTATCACGAGCGAGAGACCAAAGATGATTGAAAGAATGTTTCCTGGTTTGCTCGAACCGATGGCCCATTTGATGACTACAAGGATCACGAGATAACAAGCGAATTCATAGGGAAGAGACCAAAGACTGCCGTTGATGCCGCTCGGGTATGGCATTCCGTCAAGCACACGTCCGAGGTTGAATTGCGATGCGCTCAGAGGAAAATTGTTGATCATGTATGTGCGTACTGAACCATTGGCTGGAGACAGCAATGCATTCCGTATGTCAAGGTCCCGGACGATGGCAATGAGACAACCGAAGACAAGTCCGCTGACAATCAACGCCGCCCAATAGCCCGGCAGAATTCGGGCGGCTCTTCGCCTCATGTAGGCACCGGCCGTTGAACGCTCCGCGCTCACCCCGATGAGCATTCCGGAGAGGCAGAAGAAACCAGAGACCGCAAAGAGTCCGAGCGAGATTCCACTTGAAGTCAGCGTTAGCGGTTCAAATCCGTAACCACCGATTGACCACGAATGGCTGATGATGACCAGAGCAGCGAGCACAAGGCGAATAAGCCCGAAACTATTCCCTTCTTTCGATAGAGTCGCGGAGGCCTTTACTGTGCTCATGTACCGCGACCAATGCGATCTCGCACATATCGAGCAAGAGTGACTGGGAATAGGACGATTCGGCCAAGACGCCATGTCCATGACTTCTGAATCGTCATAAGGCGACGTTCCAATTGCAGAAGCCGTCTTTCGAGAAACGCAACCTTTAAACGCAGGTCAGTCGCCTCAGCAGCCTGTTGCTGAGCAAATTTCATGACATCACGAGAGTCATCATCAGAGAAGCCCACTCCACGAGTGTAAGGCGCTCGCATCTGGACCGCCGACTAGGCTTAGTGGAGTGAAGATTGTGCTCCTAGCTGGTGGATTAGGCACCCGGTTGAGGGAAGAGACCGAGCATCGACCCAAGCCCATGATCGAGGTCGGTGGCAAGCCAGTGCTGTGGCACATCATGAAGAACTTTTCGTCATTCGGGCTCAAAGAGTTCATTGTCTGCACGGGTTACCGCGGAGAGGTCATCAAGGATTACTTCCTCAACTATGAGGCAAGAATGAACGACTTTACGGCTCACCTAGGGGCGTCTAGCCAGATTGAGTACCACGGAGGACACGACGAGTCGGACTGGAAAGTCACTGTTGCCGACACCGGAGCGACGACCATGACGGGCGGTCGGGTGAAACGTGTAGGGAAGTACATCGATGGCCGGTTCATGGTCACATATGGTGACGGGCTTGCTGATGTAGACATCGCCGCACTGCTCAAATTTCACGAAGCCCACGGCAAACTTGCCACTGTCACGACCATCAGACCCTTGTCTCGTTTTGGTGTCATGGACTTATCCCACGATGGTCAGGTAAAGCAGTTCCGCGAAAAGCCTCAAACCGATGACTTTGTGAACGCCGGTTTTTTTGTGTTTGAACCGAAGGTCTTGGATTACCTCGATGATGAATGTGTGCTCGAACAAGCACCGCTTGAACGGCTCGCTCGCGACGGTCAACTGATGGCGTACAAGCACGAAGGATTCTGGCAACCGATGGACACGTACCGTGAATTCACGATGTTGAACGAGATGTGGGACAGCGGTAGTGCCCCTTGGAAGGTTTGGTAACGCATATGCGCACTACACCCTCGACTGAATTCTGGTCAGACAAACGTGTTCTCGTCACTGGTGCGACTGGAATGGTTGGCAGTTGGTTGACACGGTGGTTGGCCGAAAGTGGCGCCTACACCGTTGCGTTCGTAGCCGATATGGATCCACAGAGCGAGCTCATTCGAAGTGGCTTTATCAATCGCGTGAATGTCGCTAACGGGCGACTTGAGAACTATGACGATGTTGAACGTGCAATCAACAATCACGAAGTTGACACGATTTTTCATCTAGGTGCTCAGCCGATTGTCGGCGCTGCGAACCGGTCGCCAAGACACACATTCGAGTCGAATATTCAGGGAACATGGAATGTTCTCGACGCGGCCCGAATTGTCAGCCCACTTGTGAAACGCATTGTTGTTGCATCGAGTGACAAGGCCTACGGAACTCAAGAGAACCTTCCGTACACCGAGAACATGTCGATGAATGGAGACCATCCTTATGAAGTCTCTAAGAGTTGCACCGACTTGATTTCAGTCACTTATGCGCGCACATATGGCTCACCGGTCACTATTGCTCGCTGTGGAAACATCTACGGCGGTGGAGACTTGAACTGGAATCGGATTGTTCCAGGAACATTCAGATCGATACTTAGAAACGAGCAGCCAGTCTTGCGAAGTGATGGCACTTTTGTGCGCGACTATCTGCATGTCGACGACATTGTCTCTGCGTATCTCCTACTTGGAGAGAACAGCCATAAACCCGAATTCGCTGGTGAAGGATTCAATTTCAGCGACGAAACACCCTTATCAGTCATGAACATATATGAGGCCATTTGCGCAGCAGCCGGAAAGCAGGGCCTTTCTCCGAAAGTCTTGAATAGTGCCGTTGGAGAAATCAAAGACCAGTATCTCGACTCGACAAAGGCACACAACGTGCTCGGGTGGAAAGCGCAAGTGTCACTGTCAGAGGGACTTGCAAAGACATTTTCTTGGTATCGGAGCCTGTTGGGTGGACAATTGTGAGTGAGAAAAAACGTGTAGATGAGCTTCGCGCAGAAATACTTCGCTTGACTGACGAGTACTTCAAAGAAGCATTTCCCGAGAAGCCATTTCTCGGAGGAATATCCACAATTCCTGTTTCAGGAAAAGTCTTTGATGATCATGAACTGCGAAACCTTGTCGACTCTTCACTTGATTTCTGGTTAACGACCGGACGGTACGCAGAGCAGTTCGAGAAGCGCTTTGCCAAAGTCATGGGTATGCGTCATGCAATGTTGTGCAACTCGGGTTCATCAGCAAATCTGCTCGCCGTAACGGCCTTGACATCACCTCGTCTCGGTAAAAGAGCTCTCAAAGAAGGTGATGAAGTCATCACGGTGGCTGCTGGTTTTCCAACAACCGTGAACCCGATTCTGCAAAACCGACTTGTACCAGTCTTCGTCGACGCACAACTTGAGACGTATGACGCACCAATTGAGAACATCGAAGCTGCGATTGGGCCCAAGACGAAAGCAATTGTGATGGCTCACACGCTTGGTAATCCATTTGACCTCGAAGGGGTCATGCGACTTGCCGAAGAGCACAAACTGTGGGTTGTGGAAGACACCTGTGACGCCGTTGGCGCAAAGTACAACGGTCAACCAGTTGGTTCATTTGGGGACCTGTCAACTACGAGCTTCTACCCAGCACACCACATCACGATGGGAGAGGGTGGCTGTGTGTTGGTCAAGAAAGGCTCGATGAAGAAGATTGTCGAGTCATACCGTGACTGGGGACGAGATTGTTGGTGTCCTCCAGGTCAAGACAACACCTGCAACAGGCGTTTCGATTGGCAACTCGGTGAATTGCCGTATGGGTATGACCATAAGTATGTGTACTCGCACATTGGCTACAACCTAAAGATGACCGACATGCAGGCAGCCGTTGGTGTAGCCCAGCTGGACAAGCTGGACTCGTTTGTGGCTTCCCGCAACAAGAACTGGAAGCGGCTGAAAGCAGGGCTGAAGCCACTTGAAGAATTCCTGATTCTTCCTAAAGCCACGAAGAACAGCGAACCAAGTTGGTTTGGGTTCCCCATTACGGTTTGTGAGAGTGCCCCATTTAGTCGGTTCGACCTTGTTCAACACATTGAAAATCACCGAATCGGCACTCGACAACTGTTTGGAGGGAATCTTCTCAGGCAGCCGGCCTATCTTGGAC
>DAIOTI010000008.1:0-2642 GCA_036752105.1 Ilumatobacteraceae bacterium
CCCCAATACCCGCTTGCGTCGCGCCATTGAGACGGTGGCCGACGACTGGGACTACATCTTCATTGACTGCCCCCCGTCACTCGACATGCTCACCATCAATGCGTTCACTGCTGCTTCGATGATTGTGGCTCCGGTGCAGTGCGAGTACTACGCCCTCGAAGGTCTGCGGGACTTGAGTTGGATCGTGAATGAAGTGAAGGAGAACCTCAATCCCAAGCTGCGCGTCGGTCACTTTTTGCTCACAATGTTCACGCACACCACGTTGGCCAACGAAGTGGAGGCCGACGTACGTGCCAATTACGGTGACCTCGTGTTCAAGACGGTCATTCCACGCAATGTGCGGTTGGCCGAAGCGCCCTCACAAGGCAAGTCGATTCTGAAGTTTGACCCCTCATCACCCGGTGCCAAGGCCTACCGGGCTGTCGCAAAGGAGATGAGCAATGGCGCAACGCCGCGGACTCGGTAGAGGTCTTGGGACTCTCATCCCACACGACAACAAGCGACCAACAGGAAGCGATCGGCTCGCAACGACCGAGCCCGAGACAACCATGCCCGTGCCAGCAGTGCCGAACTCAGCGTTACGGGATGTGCCGGTGGGAAGCATCGAACCAAACCCGAACCAGCCTCGTGCTCACTTTGATGAGCAATCGCTTGCAGAACTTGCCGACTCGATTCGCGAGATCGGAGTGTTGCAACCACTGTTGGTGCGGGAGAAGAGCGATGGCACATATCAACTCATCGCTGGTGAGCGCCGGTGGCGCGCTGCGCAGCGGGCAAAGCTCACAGTTGTACCAGTCGTCGTACGGGAAGTAAATGAATTATCTAGTGTTGAGCAGGCACTTGTCGAGAACCTGCATCGACAAGACCTCACACCACTTGAAGAGGCATCGGCATATCAACAGCTAGCCGAAGATTTCTCACTCACCCATGAAGCGGTGGCCAAGCGAGTGGGCAAGAGCCGCGCCGCCGTCACCAATGCGTTGCGCTTGCTCACATTGCCTGCCACCGTGCAGGGGTATTTGGCCGATGGCCGTCTCACCGCGGGTCACGCGAAGGCATTGCTCGGTACCCCAGACCGATCTGCCCAGGAAAGCCTTGCAAAACTGGCTGTCAATGAAGGCTGGTCGGTTCGCGCCACTGAAGATGCTGTGCGCGCCGCTCAGGGTCGCAAACCAGATGCGAAACCAGGAAACAGCAGCGGTGGTGGTGGCAGTACGGCCCTACGTCCGCCCGGACTACTTGAGCTCGAGAACCTGCTGTCGGAATACTTGTCCACCAAGGTGGCGGTGAGCATGAGTGGCAAGCGCGGACGTGTGGCCATTGACTTTGCCGACTTGGAAGATCTTGAGCGGATCTATCGGAAGATGACCGAAGGCCAGGATTAACCCACAGTTATCCCCATCTTGTCCACAGGAGTTGAGAGTTGTTTCAGACAACTCTCAGGCTCTTGAAAACGTTGAGGATGAGGGATGAACGATGCTCACACCTGTGAGCATCCTGTGGATAACTAGCCGAGGGGCTCCGCCAGCCATTCCGATACGGCTAACACCACTACGTCAACCACTTTGGTGGCTCGTTGCAGCACGACATCGACGGGGCCAACGGCACACACGACTGCGGGCATCTTGGTCTCGCGCAGGATCGGCATGCGCAAGCCCTGGACGCGACAAGGCATGTCGGGCATTTTTCTCGACATGGTGTCTGACAACCGGAGCGCAAGCGACTTTCCACCGACACTGAAGAATGTCGGAACTTCGTAATAACAGAAGGTGCACCCGGCGTCGGGCGAGGGCTCAATTGCCACATACACATCGGCCCCGAATCGGTTGGCGGTCAGGGCTTGGTCCACTGGGTCACCTTCCACGGTGATGGTTTGGGGGAATGTCGTTTTCAGGCGGCGACTGACAGCGTGGGCAATATTGCTCAATGTGCCGTATTGCCCGACAGCAATGCGGTGCAGATCGCTGTCGGGGCCGAGCGATTCGGTTTCGCGCACCGAGGCAATTCCGGGTCCTGTTCCGCTCTGGCCCCCGATGCGGCCCAAGGTGTCGACCACGGTTGGGCCACAGATGCCGTCGCCAGCTAGCCCACAGTTCTGCTGAAACTCAGTGACGGCTCGCACCGTGAGGGGGCCGTAGATGCCATCGACTCGACCACAGTCGAACCCGAGACGCGACAGATGGCTTTGCAGTTCGGCGACATCATCGCCGCGAAGATTGGGCGAACGCAGATACAACAGTCGATCGCCAAGTGACCACGATGCTTCAACGAGCATCGACCATGTCACTTCGTCGCATTCGCCGTCGGCACGTAATCCGTATGCATCTTGAAACGCGAGCACTGCTGCGTGCGTACGACCACAGAACACACCATCATCCGCCGCATGCGGCGCGAGGAAGCCTGCAGCAGAAAGTCGACGCTGAAGATTGCGGACAGCGTCGCCGCGTTGGCCCGGTACTAGCGGGAAGAGGGAAGAAATTCCGACAACTCCTCAAGCAAACGGCTCTTTGGAACTGCACCGACCATGCGCTTGGCGGGTTCACCCTTGTCGAACACGATCATGGTGGGAATGCTCATGACGCTGAAGCGACCTGCGATATCGCCGTAGTCGTCGACGTTGAGCTTGGCGATGGTGATGTCGT
>DAIOTI010000008.1:2652-15960 GCA_036752105.1 Ilumatobacteraceae bacterium
GCTCGAGGATGGGCGCGATCATCTTGCAGGGGCCGCACCACTCGGCCCAGAAGTCGACGAGAATCGGCTTCGTTGAAGCATTGACGGTCTCATCGAATGTCGAGCTGGTGAGCGTGACGATATTTGCACCCATGGTGGTTCCTTCCGTTGCGAATGAAATCTAGTTGGTGCAACGCCGATGGCGTGCGAACTATTCCGCTTCGAGCCAACGCTCGCAGTCGATGGCTGCCATACAGCCCGAGCCTGCAGCGGTGATTGCCTGTCGATAGGTGTGGTCTTGTACGTCACCGCAGGCGAACACACCCTCGATGTTCGTGCGACTGGAACCAGGAACGGTGACCAAGTACCCCGTATCTTCCATGTCGAGAATGCCGGTGAAGAGATCGGTGTTCGGACGGTGTCCGATGGCGATAAAGAGACCCGTGACAGGAAGTTGCGTGGTTTCCCCTGTGGCTGAATTCGACAGCGTCACGCCACTGAGCGTGTCAGTGCCGTGCAATTCGGTGACTTGAGAGTTCCAAATGACATTGATCTTCGGGTTCGACATCGCGCGCTCTTGCATGATCTTCGACGCACGGAACACGTCGCGACGCACGATGAGGTTGACCTTCGATGCGAACTTCGTGAGAAACGACGCTTCTTCGATGGCAGAGTCGCCACCCCCGACGACTGCGATTTCATGTCCACGGAAAAAGAAACCGTCACATGTGGCACATGTCGACACACCGTGTCCGATGAGTTCGGTTTCGCGTGGAAGTCCGAGCATGAGGCTTTGCGCCCCGGTACTGACGATGATCGACTGCGCTTTGTATTCAGTGTCACGAATCCAGACACGGAACGGACGGGAGGAGAAATCGACTTTTGTGACTTTCTCAGTGATGAATTCAGCGCCGAAGCGCGAAGCTTGTTCACGGAAACGACCCATGAGCTCTGGTCCCATGATTCCTTCTGGAAAGCCTGGGAAGTTCTCCACTTCTGTGGTGAGCATCAACTGTCCGCCGGGTTGGTCGGATGTGGAGGACGGTTCACCCTCGATGACGAGTGGCGCGAGCGAGGCACGAGCTGTGTAGATGGCCGAGGTGAGGCCGGCAGGGCCTGAGCCGATGATGATGACTTTGCGAATATCAGACATTGATCACTCCTTGACGTGACGGCGGCGCATGAGAATGGTTCCTACGAGAAGGAACACCGCGCTTGCGATGAAATATGACGACCACACTGCGGCGTCACGCGACATGAACACGTCGAGCAACGACTGCAATGCGCGCGACACGACGATGGCGAGAAGAATGATGATGGCGAACACGCCGAATGTTGCGAGCAGGCCGAACACCAGCCCGCGCGCCGACTTCACCAGAGGGCGGGTGGTGTGGTCGCGAACGTACGAGACGACTCCGTCAATGACGTCGACGACTTTGGTCGCCAAGTCAGGATCGTTCAGCGGATTACCGGCCACCGCGTCAGCCTAACGGCGACTTGGCCCGCACTTTGAAGTGTCGACACCCTACGAATACGCGGAATCATCCACCTGAGAGCGTGAGCACGTACGAGTTCTCTTGGAAGCACGTCTCTGCGTTCAACAACACCACTTCAACTCCGAGCGCACCGGTTCGCAAGTAGAGATGAACTTGTACACCGTCGATTGTGGTCGTGTTCAGAAATTGGGCGCCTGACGCCGTTTGACCACACGGATTGGTTGCGGTGTTTCGTGTCGGTGTCGCGTCGTTCTCGGCGGCAACGGTGGTGTTGCTCTGTCCGTTTCCATTGACGAGGTACCCGGCAATGCCTGCAGTGGCGGCAAGAACCACTGCAGCCGCAGCAGAGGCGAGCCAATTTCGTTTGCTCCGACCCGCCGCGACAGCCGCGCGATCGGCGATAGGCATGTCGTCAAATGCCTGTAAAGCGGCGGCAATATGGGCGTTCTTGGTGGTGTCATCAGCGGCGGACAAGTTCGAAAGCGCGGCACTGATTGCTCGCTGTGTCGCGAGGTCGATCGGTCCGTCCGATGTCGGCGGCTGGGGAGGCGGAGGTGTCGTGTTCACAGTGAATCCTCTGAGTGTTCAGTCTGACGATGTCCACGGTGTGATTCGTTCCCGTTATGTCCCGAACCATCGGAATCGGCCAATAATCGAGCCATTTGTTCCCGTGCGCGGGACAAACGTGATCGAACCGTGCCAATCGGCACGTTCTGGATGGCTGCGATGTCTTCATATTCCAGGTCGGCGACGTGACGCAGCACGAGTGCTGTGCGAAACTCCTCGGGCAACTCACGCAAAGCATGCACAACGCTCATCTGTGTGACAGTTGCTTCGCTCGAATCAGATGTCGATTGATTGAGTTGCACGTCGTCATCAGAGGGAAGCGGTCGGCGACGAATGCGACGCACTTCGTCGATTGCCGCGTTTGTCGCGATGCGGTACATCCACGTCGACAACGATGATCGACCATCGAACGATGTGATTCCTCGCGCGATTGCGATCAGTGCCATCTGTGTCGCATCTTCTGCGTCGTGAGTGTTGATGACGATGCGATGCACCACGGCTCGAATCTTGTCGTAATGGCGACGAAGCAATGTGTCGACGGCATGACGGTCTCCGTCTTGTGCGCGACGCACAAGGTCTTCGTCGCGCGCGTCCATTTGTGTCATCCTGCCGTGAAGGAGAGTTCGCTCAACACTCCCTTGAACGGATTCGCGCTACTGCATTGACTGCTAGGTCCGATTTGTGTGAAGAGCACCAGCACGTGTGATGAAGGAGTGGTGACGTCGAAGCTGGCAGGTCCGCTGTTGGTGCCGTTGTTCACCTTCATCGGCTCGCCCCAACCTTCGAGTGAATCGGGCAGAGTTTGCGCTCCGAACACTTCGATGCGCCAAGGTGACGTGCGCACTTCCGTTTTCAGTTGACCAGTCGCCGGGCGTGACAACTGCATGACGATGCCGACTCCACGCTTACTGCCGAAGTATTCGTTCTGGTAACACAAGGTCGCCCACGATGTTGCCGGGTTGCCGTCAGACAACGCAGTCACCATTGCTTCGTTCTCTGTCGAATCGTCACCGTTGGGGTCGTAGCTCTTCAGACCCACGACCGTGACTGGCGAATTGTCGACTGGGGCAGCGGCTGCAGGGTCTGTCGGTGCAGGAGCAGCCGATGGTGATGAACGTAAGCCAGTCCACAACAACCAACTCGTCACAAGAACTGCGAGGACAAGCACACCGACTGCCAACATGCCCCGCGACCGATTGGTCTGTTGCGAACGTGGAAGCGCACGTTCAGGGCGTCGATTGGTGCGCGGCGTCGAACTGCGCTCGATGTCAGCCGATTCATCAAGGTGCGTGCGCGCCCGCGATGCGATAGTCGGTGGCTCGGGTGTGAGGTCACGTTGTGGTGGAAGTGGATGCTCGCGCGTGATGAGTGGGTCTTGACCGAGTGTCACCGCGTTGCGATCACTGCCACCCATGTCGGGTGTCGGCGCGTTGGGGTCGCCGGCAAGTGCTGCTTGAAGCGCGTTCGACACTTCACGACCGTTCGCATAACGACTCTCTGGTTTGCGCCGCAACATCTTGTGTACGACTTCGGTCAAGTTGATCGGCACACCAGGACACAGCGGTGCAAGAGGTGTGGGATCGCGTTGCAGACGTTGAATGGCGATTGCTTGGTCGTTTTGACCCTTGAACGGAACGTTTCCTGCGAGACATTCGTACAACACGAGCCCAAGTGAGTAGATGTCAGCGCGCCCATCAAGGGGCCGACCCTTCACTTGCTCTGGGGACAAGTACTTGGCCGTGCCCATCATGATGTTCTGGTTGGTGAGATCGGTCTCGGTCTCGCCGCCGTTCATCGCTTTTGCGATGCCGAAGTCGGTGAGTAGAACTTTTCCGTTGCTTGAAATCAGGATGTTGCCAGGCTTGATGTCGCGATGCACGATTCCTTGGTCGTGGGCGTGTTGCAATGCAAGTGCGATGGAACGGCCGATGTGCACAGTGAGTGATGCACCGAGTCGAGCAGGCTTGCGTTCGGGGTCTTTGCGTCGCGCTTCGTCGAGAACTTCGCGCAAGCTCCTGCCATCGACGAATTTCATGACGACGAATGTTCGGGCGCCTTCTTCGACGATGTCGTAGATGGGAACGATGTTTTCGTGATGCAACTTCGCGAGTGCTTGTGCTTCGCGACGGAATCGCTCGACGACTGTTTCGTCGTCAGCGATGTGGTCCTTCAGGTACTTCACCGCCACTTGACGCCCGAGTTGAATGTCGGTTGCAAGCCACACTTCGGCCATGCCACCAGCAGCAATTGATCGGTCGAGGCGATAGCGCCCACCTATCAATGCTTCGGGCTTCAGCGATGCGACCATTTCGTCGCATAACGCTAGTTGTACGGCTAGTTCGCGACGCGGAATGCAACTCCGATGGTGCCGACACCAGCGTGTGATCCGACCACAGCACCGATGTCTCCGACGACAATGTCACCGGAATACACCTCTTTCAACATCGACACGAATTGATCGACATCTGGGCATTTGGCGTGAAGGACACCCAACTGCACGATGTTCGGAGTGGAGCGAACTTGATCGATGAGAAAGGCGAGCGCCTTGCTGCGTGTGCGCTGACGTCCACCTTCTTCCACCTTGCCGTTGCGGATTTCGATGATGGGTTTGATGGCAAGTGCAGTCGCCATAAGGGCTTTGGCACCGCCGATGCGGCCACCCTTCTTCAGGTTCTCGAGGGTGTCGAGAGCACCCCACACGTGCACCTTGTCTGCGTAACTACGGGCAAGTGATGCGACTTCATCGAGGGAAGCGCCCGCTTTGGCCCGCTCGGCGCAGTCAAGCACCACGAGACCCTGTCCCATGCTGACGGTGCGACTATCAACCACCGTGATCGGAATGTCTGCGGCCACGGACTTGGCGGCCAACTCGGCACTTTGCATGGTGGCCGAGAGGTCGCCAGACAAGTTGATGACACAGATGCCGCTTGCCCCGTCGGCCTTCAGTTGGCGATAGGCGGCCTCGAACTGACCAGGTGCCGGAGCAGCTGTTTCGGGAAGCACGCTAGAAGAGTGGCAACGCGACCAGAACTCGTCGACGGTGATGCCGGTTCGATCGGTGAATTCCTCGTTGCCGAAGCGAATGGAGAGGGGCACCACAACGATGCCCAGGCGGTCGCATACGTCTTGGGGAAGGTCGCAGGCGCTGTCGGTGACTATTCGAATTGTCATGGTGCGCCAACCGTACTCTCTTCGATTGCTTGTTCGCGTCGTTGGCGGCGCCAATGGGCGAACCACCACGCACCCACCAGTAACAGAGCGGACAGCCCTACCAATTGCCCGATACCAGCAATGGCGTTCACGTTCGCGGAGATAGTCACCGGTGACACGACTCGTGCGCGGCCTGTGGGGGTGGTGACTCGAATGGTGACCGGGAAAGTACCGCTCGAGCGGGCTTCGACCGGAATGGTGACGTCGGTGCTCGACGATGGTTGGAGTTCGACGATTTGTGATGCTTGCGGAAGTATCAATTTGGCGCTCGCCACAGTGAGGCGCACCGTCAAAGGAACATCGGCTGAGTTTCGCAAGATGATGCGAATGGTGCCGCGGCGATCGGTGAGTGTGACCGAGTCGAGCTCGGGCAGCGACACTGATTGACGAATGGCGTTGAACTGCTGTTTCAACCCGTCGATGTTTTCGTCGGCACCACCGGGCACCAATGAACCGCGCGAGGCGACAATGGCCAGCTGGCGGTCCCATGAGGTCAGGCGTACATCACTGGCCGGCAACATTGATCCGACGGTGGTGCGTTCGACATTGAGTGAATACATGGCTGCACCGATGCCAGTGACCGACACCACGGATCGTGGCGCAAGTGACAATGTCGGTGCATTCGCATCGACACTTTGCACACTCGACAAGTCGACCAATTGAAGTGCAGATGTTCCTCGGACAGCATCGAGGAAACTGGATGTGACGAGTGGTCGAGGCACCAACCCAGTCGGCGGTGCGATGACGAGATGAATGTCGTCTGGCGAATAACCCGCACGCAACAAGTCAGCACGCTCCATCAGAAGTTCGGCGGCAAGCCGAATACCACGTCTGGTCGGGTCAGTGACGTTGTCGTCGAACAAGACGTCGGTCTTGTCAAGCGCCGTGTACACACCAAGGTTCGAGCCGTTCGGCAATGCCACGCGTGCAACCACACCGTTCGGGGTGGTGCGTTCGAGCGAGGCTGATACTTGGGGATACAACAACACGCTGCGCACACCAAGGTCGGGAAGCAAGGCTGCTCCACGGACATCGAGAATGTTTGCTTCGGGGTACACGGAACGTTGCAGTTTTGCCTCAGGAACAATGGCGCCAACGACGTCTTCGGCAAGTCGCCACTGTCTCGTGAATTCACTTTCTAAGCCTTCGACGACCGCTGTGCTCGGTGGCAAGCGCATATAAGTGGTCGAAAGAATCGGTCGCTCGGCAAGGGCGGTGCTGAGGTCGCTGAGAGTCAAAAGATCACTTGCATTTGCCGACTCAGCCATTCCTTCGATGAGTTCAGCGGGAAGGGTGAGCGACAGTGGTACATCGTTACGAACGACAATTTGGTTGAGACGCGCCATGGCTGTTCGTTGCGCATCTGTGATGACGGGGGTGCCGTCAGGTCCGTGCGCCGCATCGGGTTGATAATTGATGAGATACGACGCCCTCACTTTATTCAGCGCATCGTCGGTGTTCGGTCGGTGCACAAACGTCATCGTGCTGCCGAGGTCACGATTGTCGGACACGATGGTGATGGTGATGGGGTAGATCCCAGGCTGAATGAGGTCGAGTGCATTCGCCGACGGTTTCGTCGTTTGTATAGGAACAACCACGACAAGGCGATTCAAAGAATCACGTGGCAACAAGAAGTAATCGAACGTGACCTCATCGATGATGCGCACGGCGACACTCTCGTCAGCAACAAGCTGCAGTGACTCGCGCGATGCCACCGGGTTGTGCAACTGAACTTTCAACTGCGCATCGAACGGAATGTTCGCCAGAGCACTTGTCTGAAACACGAACGTCGCACGCGAGGTCGTGATGGTGAACGGTTGCTCTGCCACGCGCAATGTGCCCGTTGTTTTCGCTTGTACCCGTGCACCGCCGGTGAGTGGCATGGAGACGAGGGCAAGAGCCACACACGTCAGCAGCTTCAAAGCTCGTATGAGTCGAGGGCCTCGCATGGACGACATCAGTACCCAGCCTGTACGTCTCGTTGCATCACTGACAACCCGCTCGGCAGGCGGCGGAAGCCGAACTTGGCGTACAGACCGAGTGCGGCGTGGTTGTCGGTCTCGGTGTTCACGACAACCTGAGAGCAACGATGGCGCCGCAGCCAGCGGTACGCCACGGCCATCAGCGCTGTGCCACTTCCTCGTCGTTGATGATCTGGTGCGACGGCGAGTCGCTGTATGTATCCGATGCCACGAGTGTGGCCGACAATCACGAACCCGTGCGGTCGGCTGTTGCCCAACGTGAACACGGCAGACACGTGCGTGGCGCGAATTGCTTCTCGAAGTGACACGACATCGAGTGACCACTCGTCACCAAACGACCGCCGGTCAATGTCCTCCAGGCGTTTCGCGGTGTTCGGAAAGAGACGTCGCCCGATAGTGAGTGCCGACCGAATACCCAGGTCATGTGGTGGTTGCTCGACAATGGCATCGTCGATGACCACGCTCAGCAAGTCGAGTTCCTGGCAGGGAGCGAACCCCGCTTGTGCCAAACGCGCCGCATTGGCCGGTGCGACTGCAGTGGTGCGAACCGATTGGTAACCAACAGCTGACAACTCGCGCATCCAGTCTGCGATGACATCAGGGTGCGGAAGTGCGGAGCCCTCATCGTGTGCGCCAGAGAGAACAAGGTGAGCCATGTCGTTTCGATGCGGCCATGGTCGTACGCGCACCGTCACGGATCCGGTCCACAGAACTCCTGAGCGACGCGAAAGAACGGTCGAAGCCACGGGCGAACGGTAGCGTCGATGATGGTCCAGCACGTTTGAAGTCTCGTTCCGACCGAATTTCTCGCATGATTCCCGCCCGCTTCACACCGATCCTCGATGAGATGGAGCCATTGGCCCGTCGTTTCCGCGACGCGGGGCACCGCCTGTTTCTCGTGGGCGGAACCGTGCGTGACTTGCTCATGTCTGGTGACTCAGCCGATGCGGTGGACCCGACGACCATCGACTTCGACGCCACCACAACTGCTCGCCCTGACGAGATCAAGCGCATCGTCGGCGACATCGCGGATGCGTTGTGGACCCAAGGTGAACGCTTCGGCACCATCGGTCTCGATGTGCGCGGTCGGAAGTACGAAATCACGACTCATCGTGCGGAGGCCTATTCGCCCGACTCGCGCAAACCAGAGGTCGCATTTGCAGATGCCATCGAGACCGACTTGTCGCGTCGCGACTTCACGATCAACGCGATGGCTCTGGAGGTCACGAGTGACCAACCAGCGCTCGTCGACCCGTTCGGCGGCATGGTCGATCTGGTGTCGCGCGTGTTGCGCACACCACTTTCACCCGAAGAGAGTTTCAATGACGATCCGCTTCGCATGATGCGAGCAGCTCGGTTCATTTCGCAACTTCAAGTCACACCAGACGATGCACTGGTGAAAGCAGTGCGAGCCATGCACAAGCGACTCGAGATCGTGTCGATGGAACGAATTCGTAACGAGCTTGATCGATTGATGATCACCGACAGCCCGAGTGCCGGCTTGTGGTTCTTGGTCGACACCGGTCTTGCAGACGTGTTCCTTCCAGAACTGCGGCTCATGCGGGTGGAACAAGATCCGATTCACCGTCACAAAGACGTACTCACACACACCATCGCCGTCGTCGAGAACGTGCGCCGGGGCGCGGCTCCCGATTTTGATTTTCGCCAGACACGACTTGCGGCGTTGTTCCATGACATCGGCAAGCCGCGCACCAAGTCCATCAAAGACGGCAAAGGTGTCACGTTCCATCACCATGAAGTTGTCGGTGCGCGCATGACACGCGACCGTTTGCGAGCACTGAAGTATCCGAACGAAGATGTCGAAGCAATCACTGAATTGGTCGCGCTCCACTTGCGCTTTCACACCTACCAAATGGGTTGGACTGACAGCGCCGTGCGCCGTTATGTGCGCGATGCTGGGCCGTTGTTGTCCGAGTTGAACGTGCTCACTCGCTGCGACTGCACCACACGCAATGAAAAGAAGGCCGCTGCATTGTCGCGCCGCATGGATGAGCTCGAGATCCGAATCGCTGAATTGGCCGAGCGTGAGGAACTGGCATCACTGCGTCCAGAATTGGACGGCGCGACGGTCATGGACATTCTCGAGCTCACACCGGGCCCCGCTGTCGGTGCGGCGCTCGAGTTCCTCATGGACATTCGCCTCGAAGAAGGTCTTGTCGGTGACGCTGAAATTCGACGTCGACTTCACGACTGGTGGGCGGAGAACAAAGAACGCGTCACTGAGTTGCGCCGTACTCCGCGTCGACGCCTCAACTGACTGCGTTCGTCACGACCCGAGTTTGTGCGCGCGTAATACGAGTGTGCTCGGCACCACCGCACGAGGCTCACGAACCGACGACAACTCATGCATCGCGTTGATGGCAAAGTTCGCTCGTTGAAGCGACATGACGAGGTCACCAATACCAGGCGATGTTGAGCCGTACTTGTGTTTGGCGGTTGGATCGGAGCCCTCGAAAATGTCTGCAGCGGGATGTGTGAGTGCCAACACGAATGACGCTTCCGTCTTCAACAGACGGTGAACCTGCCGGAACAATCGCGCGATGTCATGAGTGCGAGAGATCTGATGTACGCAGATCACCAGATCAAAAAGTGAACTGGTGGCAAAACCGAGATCGGCAAGTTCATTGCGATGACACTCGACTTTTACCTCGGCCTTTTCCGCAGCCTGGCGGACTTTGGCGATGTGCGTGTCCGAAGGATCGACAGCAATCGTGCGTGCGCCCCTGAGGGCAAGTGCCACACTGTTCGGTGTCGGGCCGTACACGCCGAGCTCCATGACACGTTTGCCACGTACATCACCGCACAACCGAAGTTCGCCGTCGGAGCTGACATCGGTTCCGTAGGACACTTCGGGTCCGGGCATGACCGCGCGTAACAGACCGCCCGTGGGATCTGACATGTCCCCACTGTACGACGAATCACGACCCAACGGTTATTCTTCGCGTACATGACGTTCAGTGCCAGCATGTTGCGCGGAGCCAACGGGGTCGTTGATCACCGTCTCGCGCGCCGGGCACTCATCAACGAGGTGAAGCGTGGTCGCATCTCGAAAGATTCTGTGTGTGACGCACACCCGGAATTGATTCGAGCAGCTCGGCACCTCGGTGAGGAAACAACAACGCCGTGTCCGATCTGTGAAGAGGTGAATGTGGTGTTGCTCACCTACGTGTTCGGTCACGGATTACCGAAGCATGGTCGGTGCATCACCAAGCGCAGTGAAATCACTTCACTACAGAAGTCGCCCCACGACTACGCGGCGTACGTGGTGGAAGCGTGCCCGTCGTGTTCGTGGCACCACTTGTTGCGCGTGCTTCCAGTTACTGGTCGTCGTCCTGCACAACGACGCGGTGCCACGTCTTCCTGATCGGCGATCAATCAGCCAGCACGTGGGGGTAGTGCGTGCGACACGAGAAACACCACATCTCAATGTCGTCTTCGACCGTCTGTGACGGCTTCGTCTCCCAGTCCTCGGGCACCACATACATGCGGTGCACCGCCGTGACATGTTCGTCGGTAGTGCCGCAACTGTGACAGGAGCCTTTGTCGGCATCGGTCACGTCGGTCATGTGGCTCAATCTACGGTGCGTTTGCCGCACGGGTTTCAACGCCGACGGTGCCGAAATGCCCTGTGTGAGATGCCCTGATACATCCCTGTGGCACCTTGGCGACGTGCCGATACGCTTCGCCCGTCATATTCACCCTGCCCCTACGGGGGCCCCGGGCACACACTCGGGTCCGAAGGGAGGTCACACGCAATGCGTGCTTACGAACTAATGGTCATTCTCAGCGGCAAGCTCGATGAGAACAACGCGCATGGTTGGTTGAAGTCCATCACCACCAATGTCACTGCCGTCGGCGGAAAAGTGCACGGCAACCCCGACTGGTGGGGCAAGCGACGTCTTGCGTATCCCATCAAGAAGCAAGATGACGGCTACTACGCCGTCTTCAACATCGTCGCTCCTGCTGGCGCACTCGATGAAGTCGAGCGTGGCTTCCGCATCTCTGACGACGTATTGCGTCACAAACTGCTCCGTCTTCCCGATTCCGAAGCTGCGCGTCGCGGCTTGGTGTCGGCAGCCTGAACGGTTGCATCGGTACATAGCCCGCAGAACTCGTAATTAGGAGCATCACATGGCAGATAACACCATCACGGTCGTCGGGAACCTCACTCGCGATCCAGAACTTCGCTTCACCACCGGTGGACGCGGCGTGGCCTCATTCGGCATTGCCGTCGGTCGCCGCTACCAGGTGAATGGTGAGTGGCAAGAGCAAACTTCGTACTTCAACATCACCGCCTGGGGAACACTCGGCGAGAACGCTGCGGCAACTCTCACCAAGGGATCGCGCGTCATCGTCACAGGACGCCTTGAGCAGCGTGAGTACACCAACCGCGACGGTGACAAGCGCACCGCAATTGAAATCGTTGCCGACGAACTCGGACCGAGCTTGCGTTGGGCGACTGCGCAAGTCGAGCGCACACCACGCGATGGTGGCGGCAATGGCGGCGGCGGTCGCTCTGGTGGTGGCGGAAGCCAGCCCGAGCCGTTCTACGCAGGCGACGAAGAGCCCTTCTGAGGCTCGAACATCAGTATCGATACCCATTTCACTTAGAGGCACATAGTTATGACAAGCAAAAAGAACAAAGCGCGGCTCGCGAAAGAATCGAATCGTCGAATCAAGAAGAAGTCCAACCCGTTCTCGGGTGACAAGGTCGACTTCATCGACTACAAAGACATCAACCTGCTGCAGCGGTTCATGACCGATCGGTCAAAGATCCGCGGTCGCCGCCTCAGCGGTGCCGACCAGCAACAGCAGCGCGAAATCACGAACGCCATCAAGAACGCTCGTGAAATGGCGTTGTTGCCCTACACGAAGCGCGTCACCAGCACACGCGCACCGCGCGGCGAGCGTCGTGACGATGACGCCGGTGAGAGCAATGAGCAGAGCATCGAGGCGAAGTACGCCGACATGGCCGAGTCGACTCTCGACGAGGGCATGAGCCCCGAGGTCGAGACCGCAGAGACAGTGGAGGCCTGATCATGAAAGTCGTTCTTCGTTCAGATATCGCCGGCGTTGGTCGCCGTGGCGACATCGTCGATGTGGCCGATGGTCACGCGCGTAACTACCTCTTGCCTCGCGGCATGGCTTTTGCGGCCACTGCGGGCGCGGTCAACCAGGCCAATGCCATGCGCAAGGCTCGCGATCTTCGCGAGACAGCCGACCGTGAAGCTGCTCAAACCATCGCTGGTCAGCTGAAAGATCGCACCATCACCATCACCGCCAAGGCTGGTGCTGAGGGTCGACTCTTCGGTTCGGTCACCGCCGCCGACATTGCCGATGCACTGTCGAGCCAGGCCGGTATCGAGGTCGACCGCAAGAAAGTGGTGTCCCAGCCAATTCGTGCGGTTGGTGCCCACAGCGCCATCTTGCGTCTCCACGCCGACGTTGAGTGCAACATCGCTCTCAACATCGTTGCTGGCTGAGGTGAACAGCTTTCTCCACAGGCCATCCACAGGCTGTGAGGTCTATTCACAGCCCTATTCACAAGGAATTCCCAGGGTTACACCCCTAGCGGTCCACAGGCAAAAACAGGCAGGGTAAGAGAGCCCATGTCCACCACTGAATCTCCTCGACGCGCGCGTTCGTCCACGAACGGAGCACCGGCACGCAATGACTTGCGTGTGCCCCCGCACAACGTCGATGCAGAGAAGTCACTCATTGGTGCGATGTTCTTGTCCGACGAGGCCATCGGTGTCGCAGTTGAACGCAATCTGCTGGCAGACGACTTCTACAAGCCGGCGCACCAACACATTTTCGATGCGGTGCGTGCGTTGGTGTCGTCGTCTGAGGCTGTCGACCCCGTCACAGTGGGCGATGAATTGCGTCGTGCAGGTCTGCTTGATGAGATCGGCGGTCTCGACTACTTGGTCGAGTTGCAGAACGCCACACCGTCGGTCAGCAGTGCCGAACGGTACGTGAAGATCGTTCAAGACACCGCCACATTGCGCAAACTCATTCGCACTGAGAGCGAAATTGCCGACATTGCCTATAGC
>DAIOTI010000009.1:0-8174 GCA_036752105.1 Ilumatobacteraceae bacterium
ACCACACATCGTGCAAGCGTCTGTGTCGAGCAATTGCTTCCACGTGAAGTCTTCGACGACCGACGCACCGAAGGATTCGAGTGATGTCTCGGTGAGATTCGGCATCGCCTTCATCGCACCCTTCGGGCGCTCACGATCCTTCAAGTACATGTTGAGTGGTGACGTGAAGATGTGACGCAACATCGTGATGGGCAAGATTGCAAGGAACACGATGAACGAGACCACATGCAAGACCCACATTGCTTGATGCCAATTCTCGGCGGCACCGAGTGTGAGGCCATCGACAGTCTGCGACAGTGGATAGCCGACGAAGCTCCACTTCTCAAACGACATGTCTTTGCCACCGATTTCAGAGACGGCGATACGGAACATTTCTGCGAGGAAGCCGGACACACCGATGGCAAAGAGAACACCGAGGATGATTGCGTGTTCCGGCTTCGACTTGATGCGAATGCGATACGGCCTCTGCACGTAGCGACGCAGGATGGCCCACACCACACCACCAGTGAACACGAGTCCAGCGAAGTCGCCGATGAATGCATAGGCCTGGTACACACCGCCGTGCAAGAACTTGAGCGACTCTGGTAACTGGTGATCGATCTCGAGTGTCGTGGTTACGCCGAGCAACACCAGGAAGCCGAAGTAGATCATCGAGTGCATGAGGCCGGCAGCACTGTCACGCAACAAGGTGCGCATGTACACACCGGCGCGGTAATCGGCGAGGCGACGCTTCACGTTCTTCGGAGTTGTCTTGCGACGATCGGGCGCGCCACGCTCCCAGTTGCGCATGCGATCGGCGAATCGGAACGAACCCCACACGAGCATCACGGGAATGACCGTGTAGAAAGCGGCCTTGAGAGCACTTGGAATGCCCTCGAACACATGGCGCGTGACTTCAGATTCACTGTGCCACTTGGTGAAGTTCGGGATGACCCCCGACATCAAGGTGAACACACCCATGAAGAGGCCGATGCCGATGGAAATCTGATGTGGGCGAAGGCGCTTCTTCTCTGTAGAGGAGGCTTCTGGGGATGCAGTGTGCGTGCTCATGGCAATGAGAACGCTAGCCCCGACCACTGACTGCTTGGGCAGTTGACGACAGGATGTGCCGTCGTGAAAACGGCGAAATCAGCCGTAGTACGCGCGGTCGAGGTCGCGAATGCGTGTGGCGAGGGCTGAGAGCAACTTGTGGGCCACTGACGGCACCTTGTCGATCACGCCATAGAGGTTGCGCTGGCTGATGACAAGCAGTGTGCAGTCGGTCTCAGCACTGACAGACGCTGTGCGTGGGCCGTGATCGAGCAGTGACAGCTCGCCGATGACCGACCCTTCACTCAGCGATGTGACCTTCTTGCCGTTGCGACGCACGACAGCGACACCTTTCAGCAAGATGTATGCCTCCCGACCAGTTTGACCTTGGTCGACAATCAACGTTCCGGCCTTCACATTCACTTCATCGGCGGCTTTGGCGATGCGCTCAAGTTCCTTGTTGGAACACGACGAGAACAACGGGACGTTGCGGAGGTGTTGGAGCGACGCTTTGAGACTGGCCATACAAAGGACTATACGCCCATTTGTGAAGTGGTTGGTCAGCCCTTCGTCTGGTTAGCAACGGCTTCGGCGGCTTTGGCAATTGCGTCTTGATCACCGAGGTACCGAGCCGATGTCACTGACACATTGCCACCGTCGATCGACAAGTCGTACTGACGCGGAACACCGGTGGGGATGTTCAGTTCAGCGATGTCTGCTTCGGAGACGTTCTCAAGCTGCATGAGCAACGCGCGCAACGAGTTGCCGTGAGCAGTGATCAACACGTTCATGCCGGCTTTCAACTGCGGCACGACTTCGGCATGGAAGTACGGCATGACTCGCGCGACCACATCTTTCAGGCACTCTGTTGCCGGCAGTGACCCACGGGCGACGAACCGGTAGCGCACGTCATTGCGCGGGTGCTCCGGACTGTCGTCAGTCACCGGCGGGGGCGGCACATCGAAACTGCGACGCCACAAGTGAGTCTGGTCAGCACCGTGCTTGTCGACAGTGGCCTTCTTGTCAAGACCCTGCAACGCTCCGTAGTGCCGTTCGTTCAGGCGCCAGTCGCGTTGAACCGGCAGCCAGACCTGTCCCATTTCCTGTAGTGCGAGATGGCAGGTGAGCACGGCACGCGTGAGTAAAGAGGTGTGAGCCACATCGAACACGAGACCCGCTGCGGCCATGGTGGCCCCAGCGGCCTTGGCCTCGGCCTCACCTTGGGCTGAGAGGGGGACGTCGTGCCAGCCAGTAAAGAGGTTCAGTTGGTTCCACGTGCTCTGACCATGACGCAAGATGACGAGAGAGCCGACCACGAGCCCATCGTAGGTCTGGTCCCCCCGGCCTGCGGAAATAGCCATCAGAGCCGACCTGCCAGGTACTTGAGTCACTATCACTCAAGTTTTATGACACAGAAGTTGCCAAGTTCATGCGACGGCCGTATTCTGACCACACATCCCCTGCTGGGTGACCCCCCGACCCAGTTGTACAAGAAAACGGAGACCCCCATGGCAAAAGCAGTCGGTATCGACCTCGGAACCACCAACTCAGTTGTGGCCTTCCTTGAAGCCGGTGACCCGGTCGTGGTTCCCAACTCTGAAGGTGCCCGCACCACCCCATCCGTCGTGGCCTTCTCGAAGACCGGCGAAGTGCTCGTGGGCGAAGTGGCCAAGCGTCAGGCAATCACCAACCCCGATCGCACCTTCCGCAGCGTGAAGCGCCATATGGGCGAGAACTGGAAGTCCGACGACATCGACGGCAAGCAGTACACGCCACAAGAAATCAGCGCCCGCACACTCATGAAGTTGAAGCGCGATGCAGAGGCGTACCTGGGCGACACTGTCACGCAAGCCGTCATCACTGTTCCTGCATATTTCGACGACGCACAGCGCACTGCAACAAAGGAAGCCGGTCAAATTGCCGGTCTCGAAGTGTTGCGCATCATCAACGAGCCCACTGCGGCAGCACTTGCATACGGACTGGACAAAGCATCACAAGACGAGACGGTGTTGGTGTTCGACCTCGGAGGCGGAACATTCGACGTGTCGGTATTGGAAATCGGTGACGGCGTCTTTGAAGTGAAAAGCACTCACGGCGACACCCACCTTGGTGGTGACGACTGGGACCAACGCATCATCGATTGGTTGGTGCAGCAATTCAAGGGCGCACACAACATCGACCTTGCACAAGACCGCATGGCGACGCAGCGTCTGAAGGAAGCTGCAGAGAAGGCGAAGATCGAACTGTCACAAGTTCAGCAGACTCAAATCAACTTGCCATTCATCACCGCAACAGCGGAAGGTCCGTTGCACCTCGACGAGACACTGTCTCGTGCGAAGTTCCAAGAGATGACCGCCGACCTCATCGAGCGTTGTCGTGTCGCATTCGAGCAGGCCATCAAAGATGCCGGTCTCACCAAGGGACAGATCAACCACGTCATCTTGGTCGGCGGGTCCACGCGTATGCCGGCAGTGCAAGACCTCGTCATGTCACTCACCGGAAAAGAGCCGAACAAGTCGGTGAACCCCGACGAAGTCGTCGCTGTAGGTGCGGCCATTCAGGCAGGCGTGTTGAAAGGTGACGTCAAGGACGTCCTTCTCCTCGACGTGACTCCGCTGTCACTTGGTATCGAGACAAAAGGTGGCGTGATGACTCGCCTCATCGAGCGCAACACCACCATTCCCACTCGTCGCACCGAAGTGTTCACCACGGCAGACGACAATCAGCCGTCGGTCGAGATCCATGTGTTGCAGGGCGAGCGCGAAATGGCCAGTTACAACAAGACACTCGGCAAGTTCCAGCTCGTCGACTTGCCCCCCGCACCTCGCGGTGTGCCACAGATCGAAGTCACCTTCGACATCGATGCCAACGGCATCGTTCATGTGTCGGCAAAGGACCGCGCCACCAACAAGGAACAGTCCATGACCATCACCGGCCAGTCATCGCTGAACAAAGATGACATCAACAAGATGGTGAAAGATGCCGAAGCACACGCCGAGGAAGATCGTCGTCGTCGCGAAGAAGCCGAGGTGCGTAACAACGCTGACTCTCTCGTGTACCAAACCGAGAAGGTGTTGCGCGAGCAGGGTGACAAGGTGTCTGCCGATGAAAAGAATGCAGTCGAAGGCCCGCTCGGTGAATTGAAGACTGCAATTGCAGGAACAGATGTCGAAGCCATCAAGACAGCCACCGAGAGCCTCATGTCGGCAAGCCAAGCGTTCAGCCAGAAGTTGTATGAAGCAGCAGCTCGCGACTCGAACGCCGCCGGCACGTCTGCATCTGGTGCTGGCTCAGTGAACGACGACGAAATCGTCGACGCTGAAATCGTCGACGAGAAGTGATTCGGTAACACACGATGGATGCCGAGATGGTCGATGAACCAATCGACACAGACGAAGTGCCTGCTGCCACCGCAGATGATGCATCAGAAGTCGTCGAGCACGACATCGATGCGTTGCTTGCTGAGCGTGACGAATTCAAAGACATCGCCCTGCGGTTGCAGGCCGATTTTGAGAATTACAAGAAGCGTGTCGCCACCACCCAGGCCGACGAAGTCGACCGCGCAACGGGGAAAGTCGTCGAAGCGTTGTTACCGGTACTCGATGCCTGTGAGGCAGCGTTCGCACACGGTGTCGAAGGTGTCGAACCTGTATGGAGTGCGCTCATTGGGTCGCTTCAAAAACAAGGGCTCGAAGCTCTCGACTTGCTCGACAAGCCGTTTGATCCGTCACTTGCCGAAGCAGTCGCCAGTGAACCAGGTGATGCATCCGAGCCGATCGTCGTCGAAGTCATGCGCACCGGATATCGCTGGAAGGGCAAAGTGTTGCGCGCCGCGATGGTCAAGGTGAGGGGCTAGTCGACATGGCCGCCCAGCGTGAGTGGTTCGAGAAGGACTACTACGCAGTACTTGGCGTGTCGTCGACGGCATCGCACAAGGACATCACGAAGGCGTATCGCAGACTCGCTCGCGAGTTCCACCCGGATGCCAATCCCGGAAATGCGCAAGCAGAAGAGCGCTTCAAAGAGATCTCTGCCGCGTACGACGTGGTCGGTGATGAAACTCGCCGCAAGGAATATGACGACGTTCGTCGCATGGGTCCGATGGGCGGGTTTGCCGGCCCTGGGGGCCAAACATTCAACTTCGACACTGGCGACGGGCTCGGCGATCTTCTCGGGCAGATGTTTGGCCGAGGAAAGCGCAGTGGAGCCGGCGTCGGGCCGCAACGCGGGGGCGACATCGAAGCGAAATTGACACTCGACTTTGTCGATGCGGCACATGGTCTCACCACGTCGCTGCATCTCACCGCCGACTCACAGTGCACGTCGTGCAATGGCTCTGGTGCGCGACCAGGTACCTCACCAAAGACATGTGGTGCCTGTGCCGGTCGTGGGTCGGTGGCGAACAACCAAGGATTCTTTGCGATGTCAAACCCCTGCACGTCATGTGGCGGACGTGGCGTCATCATCGAACATGCGTGCTCCACTTGTCGTGGAAGCGGGATCGAACATCGACCACGCGAAGTGAAAGTGCGCATACCTGCAGGTGTCAGCGATGGTCAACGGATTCGACTGAAAGGCCGCGGAGCACCGGGTCGAAATGGTGGGCCTGCCGGGGACTTGTTCGTCGAATGCAACGTCGCACCGCACCCGGTCTTTGGTCGCGACGGCGTGAACCTGACCGTGCGAGTACCTGTGTCGTTCACCGAAGCGACACTCGGTTCAACGATTGCTGTTCCGACGCTCGAGGGTGGCGATGTGAGCCTGCGATTGAAGTCCGGCACACAGTCGGGATCACGTCACCGCGTGAAGGGCAAAGGAATCGTCACGGACAAGGTGACCGGCGACCTCATCGTCACTGTCGACGTGGTGATACCCACCTCGTTGAACGATGACGAGCAGAAAGTCATCGAACAACTAGCCGACGTTTTGCGTAATCCTCGCGCACAGAAGGCAGGTACGTCATGAGGCACGAACAACAGGCCGTGTACGTCATCTCGGTGGCAGCCCAACTTGCGGGGGTGCACCCACAGACGTTGCGCATTTATGAACGTCGCGGGTTGTTGTCACCGGCGCGCACCGCAGGTGGAAATCGTCGGTACAGCGATGCAGACATCTCACGCCTGCGTCGCATCGCAGAGCTCGCCGAGTTGGGCATGAACTTAGAAGGCATTCGCCATGTCATGTCGCTCGAGGCAGAGGTCGAACGGCTACGTGACGAGGTCGAGCACTTGCGTCGCGCAGTGGACGAAGCAACCGTGAACGCCGAGCGGCGTGTGCGACGTGATCTGGTGCCGTTACGTCAAGCAATCGCGGTGTTCGGACAGCGCCCGTCAATTTTTGATCAGCACTCCTGACCCCCGAAGGAGACCCTCACATGGCACTTGACCCGAAAAAATGGACCACGAAGACCCAGGAAGCGGTTGCTTCTGCAGGTGACACTGCGCGTTCGATGGGCAACCCTGAGGTGACGCCCGATCACGTGATGGTCGCATTGCTGTCGCAACCCGAGACGGTGGTGACCCCAGTGCTCACCAAGCTCGGAATCGCCCCGGGAATGTTGCGCGAACGTGCAGACGAGGCAATCAAGAAGTTGCCGCGCACCACCGGTGGTGACGAACCGCGAATGAACCGCGAGTTGGCGAATGTGTTTGCGAACGCCGAATCGGCACGCAAAGACCTGCACGACGACTTCTTGTCGGTCGAGCATTTGTTGTTGGCGATGAATCAACGCGTGGGTGTCGGCAGCGAAGAGTTGTTGCAAGCATTGCGTGATGTTCGCGGTTCACACCGTGTCACTAGCCAGGACCCTGAATCTCAGTTCCAAGCTCTCGAGCGATACGGAGTCGACCTCACGGCACGGGCACGGGAAGGAAAGATCGACCCCGTCATCGGCCGTGATGAAGAGATTCGACGGGTCATTCAGGTGTTGTCACGACGCACCAAGAACAACCCAGTTCTTATCGGTGAGCCCGGTGTCGGCAAGACGGCAATCGTCGAGGGACTCGCACGGCGAATCGCCGACGGTGACGTACCAGAGGGCTTGAAGACGAAGCGACTCGTGAGCCTTGACATTGGTTCGATGCTCGCAGGTGCCAAATATCGCGGTGAGTTTGAAGAGCGCCTGAAAGCAGTGCTGAAGGAGATCACCGATGCGCAGGGTGAGATCATCTCCTTCGTCGACGAGTTGCACACGTTGGTCGGTGCCGGTGGCGCAGAAGGCGCAATGGATGCAGGCAACATGATCAAGCCGATGCTCGCGCGTGGCGAGTTGCGCATGATCGGCGCAACGACACTCGATGAATATCGCAAGTATGTAGAGAAAGACCCGGCTCTTGAGCGTCGTTTCCAACAGGTGTATGTGGGCGAACCAACGGTCGAAGCCACCATCGCCATTTTGCGTGGGTTGAAAGAGCGATACGAGGTTCACCATGGTGTGCGCATTCAAGACACAGCACTTGTGAGTGCTGCGGTGCTGTCGAACAGGTATCTCACCAATCGATTCCTGCCTGACAAGGCCATCGACTTGGTCGACGAGGCGGCAAGCAAGTTGCGCATCGAAATCGATTCTCTGCCGACAGAAATCGACATCGTGCAGCGCCGCATTCTTCAACTCGAGATCGAGAAAGTTGCGCTCGAAAAAGAGACCGACATCGCATCGAAGGAACGTCTTGAATCACTCACCGACGAGCTCGAGCGCCTCCAGGCGCAAGTCGAAGTGATGAAGGGTCATTGGAACGCCGAGCGTGAGGCCATCGCCGCTATTCGAAGTCTGAAAGAAGAGCTTGAGTCGTTGCGCACTGCAGTCGAGCGCGAACAAGACCTCGAGAAAGCAGCTGAGATGCGTTACGGCCGTATTCCTGAGTTGGAAAAGCGCATCTCTGAAGCAACATCACACCTCGACCAATTGCAGACCGACAACCGCATGTTGAAAGAGGAAGTGGACGCAGAAGACATCGCCGAAGTCGTGTCGAAGTGGACCGGAGTTCCGGTCAGTCGGTTGATGGAGGGAGAGATGCACAAGTTGGTGCATCTTGAGGATCTGTTGCATCAGCGCATCGTCGGGCAAAACGACGCTGTGACTGCCGTTGCCAATGCCATTCGCCGCAGTCGTGCCGGTTTGTCCGACCCGAACCGCCCGATCGGCT